>JBQCEJ010000347.1:0-5165 GCA_051960355.1 Verrucomicrobiota bacterium
CACCTCCACATGCACCTCGATGTCCTTCTCTTCGTTGCGTTCCTTGGTTTCCTTGCGGAAGGAAATTGGTTTCGGATGCAACGGCTCTTTGTTCTTGTTGAGTTGCTTGACGAATTCCTCAACGCCGTCCTTGTAGTAATAGGTTTCGGTTTTCACCTCGGACGAACGTTCATCCGTGAAAACGATTTCCAGGCCGGAATTCAAAAATGCCAGTTCACGCAAACGCTGGCTGATTCGATCGTACTTGAACTCCACTGTGTCGCGGAAAATTTCCGGGTCAGGCTTGAAAGTGATCAACGTGCCGGTGCCTTTGGCTTTGCCGATGACTTCGAGCTTCTTGACGGTCTTGCCGCGCTCGAACTCCATGTGATGCACCTGGCCATTCCGCGAAACTTCGACCTCAAACCATTCACTGACGGCGTTCACGCACTTGGCGCCGACACCGTGAGTACCACCGGAAAACTTATAACCGCCCTGGCCGTATTTGCCGCCCGAATGCAACGTGGTCAGGACCATTTCCACCCCGGGAATTTTGTATTGCGGATGAATATCCACCGGAATTCCTCGGCCATTGTCGCGAATCGAGATCGAGCCATCGACATGGATCGTCACCTCAATTCTATTGCAGTGACCGGCCAGATGTTCATCCACGGAATTGTCCAGCACCTCGCTGACGCAATGGTGCAAGGCGCGTTCATCGGTACCGCCGATGTACATGCCCGGCTTCTTGCGTACAGCTTCAAGCCCCTCGAGCTTTCCGAGTTGAGCCGAGCCGTAATCTGACACGACCGTGGCATTTACAGGTGCGATTTTTTCATCCGACAAATCAGAATCATTCGACATAAATTGGGGTGCCGCCAGCTACCAAACTGACTCACTGGCACGCGCATAAAATCATAGAAAAACAGGCCCTCCCGCACAATATATATTTGGGAAATTCCCCAGCAAAAACACAATTAGTTGGGGCACTTCAAAGCAGACAATCTAACCGTTGTGCTTTCCAACTCCGACTTGCCCACCGGTTTTCCTCCCAAATCCTTTCACCCATAGCTCTCGCCTGAACCAGCTCGTGAAAGGGGTGAAACCGGAAGCAACAAGCACAAGCCTGTCGATCTCAGCGCACCTGCCATTATACCAGAAAACCGACCTGAATTCCATAGTCCCAACCCAACAATCCTCTCCAAAGTATCTCTCCCGACGCGGCCGTCTGGGCGCGCCCGTGAAAGCGGAATGTGTTGGCGGACCAATTGGCGGTTCCGGGCCAAATCACTCAAAACTGCGCGGGTTTCACCCCATAGAGTTCACACCAGCCATGTGCATCATGCGGACTGTTCGATCCAGTTCGACCGGGTTATGAATGACATGATTTTGCTCGTGGAAGATTCCGGTAACGACGCTGACCTTATCCGGAGAGCCTTTGAGGAAGCAGGCGTCACCAATCCCATGTTCGTTGTCCGAGATGGCGAGGCGGTGATTGCCTATCTTAAAGGCGCAGGAGCCTTTGCTGATCGCGGACGTTTCCCGATTCCCGCTGTCCTCCTTCTTGACCTCAACCTGCCGCGGGTCGGAGGCTTTGAGGTCCTTGAATGGCTTCGTCGGACACCGGAGCTAAGACAAATCCTCGTCGTAGTCCTCAGCGGACACAGTGGGTTGAAGGAAGTCGCTCGGGCCTATTCGTTGGGCGCGAATTCATTCCTCGTGAAGCCCTGCAATCCCGCCGAGATCCAGAACCTGATCGCCGCGTTTCCCGAATACTGGATTTCTCCACCTTCAGTTAGCTCGCTTCTGTCCCCGACCACATCTCCGGGAGCAACCAGCCAGCCTTATGAAAAAAGAAATTGAACGCCTTACCAAGCGGACCGAAACAAACCGCAAGCAGCTCAAGGAACTTTCGGTGAGGATCGACAAATTGCAGAAGCTAACGCTCAAGGGTGGTTCAAATCCGAGCGCCCCCAGAGGGCTCGGCCGGTCGCGCTCTTGACACCCTCTCCCCGCAAAGGCCAGCCGAGCCCTTCCGTGGATCGAATGGATAAAAAATTTGCATTCCAAGCTTTGTGCGCGAGAGTGACGGCACGTTAGAACGAGTTCGAGCAGATTGGTAGATCGTCAGTTGGAGGTTCTTCAGCGATGGTTCGAAACCCGGCAAGCGGGAACAGTCTGGTCTTAGGTCTTCGAAATGAACGATCACACATGAACAGCCCATTATTCGCCTTAACCCTCGTGGAGCCAAATCCGACGAAGCATTCAACGTGCGCCAAAAGTTGTGGCTTCATGAACCTACCGTAAGTTGATGCAGGCCCAGTATATGAATACGGAATTCCCCATTCTCATTGCAGAAGACAATGAAAACGATGCAATGATTCTCCAACGGGCCCTGCGCATGGTGGGTTTCAACAATCCATTTCACATCAGCAAGAATGGCGCGGACACCATCAAATATCTCCAAGGCGAAGGCGAATACTCGGACCGTGAGAAACATAAATTCCCCCGCATCGTGATCACCGATTTGAAAATGCCGGAAATCGACGGCTTTGAACTGCTGCAGTGGCTGCAAAAGCATTCCGAATGCGGTCTGATTCCCCGCCTGGTTTTGAGCGCCTCACAGCAGGAGAGCGACGTCCGGCGCGCCTACCAACTCGGAGCACATTCCTACGTTCTCAAGCCGGCGCAGTTCGATGAACTCGTGGCCAATCTCCGCCTGGTTTTTGATTACTGGAAAATGTGCCGCAAGCCGACTTTAACGGCAAAATGTTGAGACGTCATGCCGTTGAACCTTCTCAAGCCACTCGACACGCTGACCAGCCAAGTCCACGAACGCTCCCAACTTCACCGCGTTGCCGTGACCGTTTCCATAGTCGCTGTCGCCGCCGCGGCGCGCTATGCGCTCACTCCGTTTTTTGGAGACAGAAGCTTGTGGATTTTCTTCTACCCCGCGGTTCTGCTCGCAGCGTGGTACGGCCGGTTGACCTGCGGTCTGCTGGCCACCGCGCTGAGCATTATCGTAGCCAACACTCTTTGGGTTCAACCCGCGCTCCGTGGTGAAATGGCACAAACCCGCCCGCTTCATCTCTCAATCTGGATCAGCCTCGCTAGCTTCGTGGCGATGGGAATTCTCATCAGTGTACTGACCGAAACCAGCCATCGAGCCGCACGATCTGAACGCCGCGAGCGCAAGGAACGTGAACGCGAGAGGCATTTCTTCGAGTCCGCCCTGGCCAGCAGCACCGATGCGTTGGTCGTTCTTGATCACCAATGGCGCATCGTCTATGTCAATGCAGTTGCCGTGAAAATTGGCCGAAAACCCCGTGATCAGATCCTGGGCAAAATCGTCTGGGAATGCTGTCCTTACCTTCGCGAAAGCCAGTTCTACGCGCATATTATCCGCTGTCGCGAACAAAACATTCCCGTGCAGTTCGATTACTATTACGCCACCTTCGAGCTCTGGACAGAAGTCCGCGCTTTCCCGATGGGAGAATACACCGCCTTCTACCTTTTGGATATTTCCGCTCGCAAACGCATCGAGAACGACCTCGCGGAAGCCCAGAAGAAGCTGTCCGAACACGCGGCCCGCCTGGAACGGACCGTGGCCGAACGCACCGCCGCGCTCCAAGAAACCGTCGCCGAACTGGAACGCTTCTCCTACACGATCTCGCATGATCTCCGCGCGCCACTGCGAACTCTGGAAAGCTTTTCGCAATTCATCATGGAAGATTACGGCGACAAACTCGACGCGCATGGCCAGGATCTCCTGCACCGCATCCGCGATGCCGCACGGCGGATGGATGCTTTAATCAACGATGTTCTAGTCTACAGCCGAACTTCCCGAGCTGAACTTCAAATCGAGCCGCTCGACCTGGATCATCTGACCCGCAGCATCGTCTCGCAGTATTCCTCGCTCAACTTTTCCGCCGCGAACATTGAAATCAAGTCACCGCTGGGCCGGGTTCTCGGAAACGAAACCATGTGCTTACTCAAACCCTTTCCAATCTGCTGCACAATGCGGTGAAGTTCGTCAAATCCGGACAAAAGCCATCCGTGAAGGTCTGGTCAGAGCCGCGCGACGGTCACATCCGATTATTTGTTCAGGACGAAGGCATCGGCATCCCCGCAGAAAACCAAAACAAGATTTTCGACATTTTCCAACGCGCCCACGAAGGAGCTTATGAGGGCACTGGTATTGGGCTGGCCATCGTTAAGCGCGCGGTCGAACGGATGAATGGCCGACTCGGATTTGTCTCCAAAGAGGGCGAAGGCAGCACGTTTTGGGTGGAATTGGCGGCAGCGTAGCACGCGCGCTCAGAAACCTTTCACAGCGATATCCTTTCGGAACTGCGCGCCGTCGAAATGGATCTTTTCCACTGCTCGGTAAGCAGCGGCTTGCGCGGATCGCAAATCCTTCGCCCACGCGGTCACTCCAAGGACGCGGCCGCCATTCGTCACGATGCGGTCCCCTGCCCGCGCGGTGCCTGCATGGAAAACTTTCACGTTCGACAAAGCCGCAGCCGACTCAAGCCCGTCGATGGCTTTGCCTTTCTGATACGCGCCCGGATAGCCGCCACTCGCCATGACGACACAGACCGAAGCCATCGAACTCCATTTCAGTTCCACGCGGTCCAGCGTGCCGTCAACGCTTGCGTCCAACACCTCCACCAGATCGTTCTCGAGGCGCGTGAGATAAACCTGCGTCTCGGGATCGCCAAAGCGGGCATTGAATTCCAGAACTTTTGGGCCCTCTTTCGTGACGATGATTCCCGGATACAGAATGCCTCGAAAATCAATTCCTTCCGCCGCGCAACCCTTCACCCAAGGTTCCAGAATACTCCGCCCGGCTTCCGCCAACTCCGTGTCGGTGAGGAACGGTGTGGGCGAGTACGTGCCCATGCCGCCGGTGTTCAAGCCCAGGTCGCCATCGAGCGCGCGTTTGTGATCCTGCGAAGTGGGAAACAGCTTCGCGGTTTTTCCATCACAGAGCGCGTGCAACGAGATCTCGACACCTTCCAGAAATTCCTGAATCACGATTTGCGATCCTGCCAAGCCGAAGCTTTTGCCGACCAGAATCTCATCCACGGCCCGGTTCGCCTCGGCCACGTTGGCGCAGATCAAAACGCCTTTGCCCAAAGCCAATCCATCGGCCTTGACCGCGCAACGGCCGCCCAGTGAAGCCG
>JBQCEJ010000348.1:0-7435 GCA_051960355.1 Verrucomicrobiota bacterium
ATGCGTACGCCGAATCTGCTCCTCAAATTGCTGCTGATATTCGGAAAATGATTTCAAAGCCTGATTGAAATATTTTTCAATGAAATCCTTGATCAACAAATCGTTCATACGAATCAGCCGTACAAGCAGCGGCACGGGCAATGAATCGAGCTTGGCTGTGTCCAGTTCAAGGATGAGCTGAATGAGCACTTGCGCGGTGATGTCGTTGCCGGTTTTTGCGTCGCGCACCTGGATGTCGTACCCCTGCTCAATCAAGGAGCGAATTTCTTCCAGCGTGAAATGACGGCTGTGGGTCGTATCGTAGTACCGCCGGTTCGGGTATTTTTTAATTTCCAGCTTTTTTCCGGGTGTGGCATCCATGCCAAAACCTTAATTCCGCAAATGCACAACACAAGCAGAAATTCTAAATCCCCCCGTGATTCACTCGTTTTCGAACACTTCCACCAACGAATGCTGAGTCCATTTATAGGTTTCCGTTTCCATTTGTGCGTCTGCACAATTTTTTGATGGACAACCCGTCACAAATGAACTAGGTAGTAATTGCCGTTCAACAGTTCTGAACAACTCAACCTGGAGGAGGAAAATGCTATGAAAATCAGTGGATCCGTGGCGATTATAACCGGAGCGGCGGGAGGGATTGGAAAAGCACTGGCATTCGAATTGGCCCGCCGTGAGATCGGCGGCCTGGCATTGGTGGACGCGAGCAAGGGAGTCGAGGAGGTTGCCAAGGAAACAAATGAATTCATCGGCGCGCCCATTGCAACAAGTTATTCGGGCGATGTGACGGAAGGTGCTTTTCGGGCTCATGTTTACGACGATATGCGCACGCGCCACGGGCAGGTGAACATCTGTGTGCCGGCCGCGGGCATCACCCGCGACAGCCTGGCGGTCAAAATCGACAAGCACACTCATCAGGTTACGGTTTATCCGGTCAGCACTTTTCGCCAGGTTCTCGAAGTCAATCTCACTGCTCCAGTCTATTGGGCCATGGAAATGGTTGCAGGAATCGCGCAGGACCGGGCTCGCCAGGGTCTGAAACGCTGGGACCCTTCAGAAGATCTGCAGGGAGTTGTGGTGTTTATTGGCTCCGTGTCATCACGGGGAAATAAAGGCCAGGTCGCTTACGCCGCCACCAAGGCGGGACTGGAAGGCGCGGCGGCAACCATGATGATGGAAGCAATTTTCCATGGCGTCCGTTGTGCCATTCTTCATCCCGGATATACAGACACGCCGATGGTAAGGGCTTTGGGTGAGAAAGTGATTCAGGAACAGATCATTCCCAGAACCCAATTGCGCCGATTGATCCGGCCAGAGGAAATCGCGGATGCGATTTGTTTCATGATTTCCAATGCTGCGGTGAGCGGATCGCTATGGGCGGACGCGGGATATTTTCCGGCTGCGTAAGCCGAAAAATTGGGAATTCATGTGAGCGAAGCTATGGGAGTTTTCGTCCGCGAATTCCCGTTCTTGAGCGGCGCGCCGAGCAGCAGGCTGACGAACCGGCGGGCCTGCGGGGTCAGCATTCTGCCTTTACGCAGTACTACGCCATAAGTGCGTTTAGGAAAAAATTCCGCCGCTGGAATGACTTCGAGTTTCTCTTCTCCCGTAATCCCGATCCGAATGATGATCGAAATTCCCAGGCCCAATGCGACATATGTTTTGATGGCTTCCCAACCACCGACCTCCATGGCCACTTGGTACGAAAGACCGTGCTTCTTAAAGGTGCTGTCCACCATCGGCCATGTGCTGAGATTCCGTGGCGGCAGAATGAGTGGGTACCGGCTGATCTCAGCAAGCGTGAGTTTTTCTTTGTGGGCCAGGGGATGGCCCAGGCACGTAATGACCACCGGCGCGTAAGTGACAATCGGGTGGAACTCGATATCCGCCGGCGTTTGATTCAACGGCCCGACGGCGAAATCAACCAAGCCGGTTCTGAGCCGCTCCAAACCCTCCAGCCCGGTGACCTGGTGGAGGTGCAGCTCAATCTTTGGATGCGCTCGCCGAAAGGCATCCACATACTTCGGCAGCAGATAGAGAATTGTAGACATCCCGGCGGCGATCTCGAGATGCCCTTCGTCAACTTCGCAGCGGCGTTGGTGGAAATTCTTGTCGAGATGCTCGAGTTCTTCGATCAGCGATTGAGCCATTTGGAACAACAATTCACCATCGTGGGTCAGTTGCATCTTCGCTTTGCGCCGAACGAAAAGCTTCACGCCCAATTCCCGCTCCAGGCTCTGAATCTGCTGTGAAACCGCCGGTTGGCTCAGGAACATTCTTCCCGCTGCCTTGGAGATACTTCCTGATGCCGCTGCATAACAGAAACCGCGCAGTTGCTGAAACCGGTTCTGCTTGTAGCGTTCCATAGCGGAGCTCCCAACTCTTCGCCGAACAGATCAACGCCGGTGGCCAAAGCTCCGTCAAGAGAGCCGCCTCACCTGCGACGGTCAAGCATTGGTCCACCGACGTCGAAAAACCGAGCACTCTCGGCTGCCATCACTCAGGCAGTCTTAGAGGTCTGATGCCGGGCAAACTCGCTGTTCCTTTGGAGAATATGAAACATTGAGTCCATCGCCCGAGTATTGATACGCATAACAGCGGCCACATTGTATTGGGCAGCCTCCAAAGACGTTTTAACGAAGTCCATCCACTTCGACTGGCTCTCTGCAATCGCAGGTGTTTGCGCGGCATCCACCGCCTTCTTCATCAATTCAGCACCCAGGATCGCGTTTTTGCCCATGAGATCCACCGTTTCGACCAACCCTTTCTGCACTGCGGGCACAACAGCGTTTGTGGTACCGGTCACGTTGCCAAATCGTTTTTGCCAATCGGGACCGATCTGCGACTGGCTCAGGATCGAAGACCACGACTGCCATGTGTCCTCCTGGATTTTCAGGCCGGTCCGCAATGCCTGTTCATAGTTTTTGAGATTTTGATCGGCGGTTTCCAATATGGGATTTTTTTCTTTTTGTTTCATAATGCTCTCCTTGTTCGTTGTTCACCCGATTGAGGCTCACAGTCACATTTGCCTATACTAAAGCCCTGCCAATCGATTCTGTCAATCGCTATTTTGTGCGTTCGCACAATTTTATTAAAACCCAGATTTTATCCCGGATTTCGTGTGAATTCTTCTCTGATGCAAAGGTTACAGTTATGGCAATGTCGATTTCTAAATGGGAGAGAGCCGTATGTACTTAGCCTTCCACCACACTGCATCTCAGGCGTCATGTAACGAGCCAATGAACGTATATTTTGCGTTCGCACAATTCTCGTCTGGACAAATGGCAACGCACCCGCTAATTTCGCCGCTGGGAGGACGGTTTCGTCGTATGAACATTGAAGATACTGTAGCCCTCGTCACGGGCGCTGCTTCGGCAGTGGGCCGCGCGGTAAGCCTGGAACTGGCCCGACGGAACGTTCACGGTCTGGCGCTGGTTGATCGTGATCCATCCCTGGCCCGACTCACCCAAACAATCAACCAGCAGGCGGGCGATTGGATCTGTTTCTCGTTCTGTGGTGATGTCACGGATCCAGAGTTTCGCAAAGCAGTGTTTGAACAAACGCGGGAAGCGTGCGGCCCAATCAACGTTTGCATTCCCATTTGCAGGCTGTCGAACACTGCGGAAGAAACGGAGAGTGAACTCATCGGCCCCCTCTTGTGGGCGCATGAACTGGTGGCCGCACTGGCGGCAAAACGACGCCGTCAGGAGGCTGCTTCTGGATCGCAGGAGGGGATGGTGGTGTTCACCACGTCATCGACGTTTGTGAACCATCCCCCACCTGAAATCAGCGCTTCAGTCCGCTCCTGGATCAACAGTGCCACCGTCTCCTTATTGCTCGAAGCGGAGCAACAAGGCGTTGGCTGCGCGGCGGTGCTCCGAGACAGCGCTCCCGCCGGAATTTTATTAGAAAAGCTGGTCCCTGCTCTGTTCGTGGACCAGGAAACAAGCCCGGAAGCCATTGCCGAAGCGATCTGTTTCATCCTCGCCAATGCGCCCTCCCGCAAGGTGACGTCGCCCAGCGATCCGTGATCGAAACATTGACTCTTTGCGGTTAATTCCCCAGATAGGGGTTTTTCTTAGCAGCCTAAGCGTTTGTCCCTTGGGCTCTGACCCCCTTTTATTTCCGGAGGCGAAAGCAGAAACATTTAGCCGTGCTGGGAGTCATTCACCAATTCAACAAATATTCTGAAGGAGAAAAATGAAAGAGTTAGCCGGACAAGTTTGCCTGGTCACAGGCGGAAGCCGCGGAATCGGTCGCGCGATCGTAACGGCGATGGGAGCGGCGGGCGCTCACGTTGCGTTTACCTACCAACAATCCGCCCAGCAGGCCATCGCGCTGGCTGAGTCGGTCGGTGCCTTCGGGGTCAAGTGTCGCGCCTACCAGGCGGACGTAGCCTTCCCTGAAGCGATGCAACAAGCCATTAAGCAAGCGACTGCTGAGTTAGGTCCCATCACCATTCTGGTGAACAACGCGGGGATCAATCGCGACAAATCGTTTCTCAAGATGACCAAGCTCATGTGGGACGAAGTCATGAGTGTGAATCTCGACGGCGTCTTTCACACGACGCAACTCGTCGCCACCGGGATGGCCGAGGCGGGATGGGGACGCATCATCAACATTTCGTCCGTGGTCGGCCAAACTGGCAACTACGGTCAGGCAAACTACGCGGCGGCCAAAGGCGCTTTGATTTCGTTCACTGAAACGTTGGCCCGCGAACTGGCCAGCAAAGGAATCAATGTGAACGCCGTGGCACCGGGCTTTATTGAAACCGATATGACTCACGGCATTCCCGAAGCCGCTTTGAGCAAAGTGAAGGCGATGACACCGATGGGCCGCCTGGGCAAGCCGGAGGAGATCGCGGACGCCGTTGTTTTCCTGGCGAGCCCGCGTTCCAGTTACGTCACGGGCCAGGTCGTCGTCGTTAATGGCGGGATGTACATGTAAACCGCCAACGACTTGATTTTCATATTTATGATCAACGAAGTGTATTTAACCGG
This sequence comes from Verrucomicrobiota bacterium, assembly GCA_051960355.1. Taxonomy (GTDB): domain Bacteria; phylum Verrucomicrobiota; class Verrucomicrobiia; order Limisphaerales; family DASXHY01; genus DASXHY01. Next base: position 4,998 of record JBQCEJ010000348.1, read on the forward strand.
CGGCGTCAGAACACCCATCGGCTCTTTCTGTGGCGCCCTCCAATCTGTCCCCGCGCCCGCATTGGGCAGCATCGTGGTCAAAGCCGCGATCAAACGCAGTGGCATCCCGGCAGATCAGATCGACGAAGCCATTTTCGGCAACGTGGTCAGCGCAGGCCTCGGCCAGAATGTCGCTCGACAGGTGGCGATCGGCGCCGGACTTGATCCGTCAATCGGTGCAACCAGCGTGAACAAGGTCTGTGGCTCGGGTTTGAAATCTGTGATGCTCGCGGCGCAGGCGATTCAGTGCGGTGACGCTTCCGTCATTGTCGCGGGCGGCACGGAGAACATGTCGCGAGCGCCGTATTTACTGGAGCGCGCGCGTAGCGTCTATCGCATGGGCAACGGTGAACTTGTGGACGCGATGATCCGTGATGGGTTGTGGGACGTTTATTCCAACATTCACATGGGCAAGTGCGGCGACAGTTGCGCCGAGCATTATCAATTCACCCGTCAGGACCAGGACGACTTTGCCGTCGCGAGTTTCAAACGCGCCATAGAGGCGACGCAAAAAGGACTGTTGAAAGATGAAATCGAGCCCGTGCCGGTCAAAGCCGGGAAGGAAACAGTCATGGTCACGGAGGACGAGAATCCGAAAAAGTTCAACGAGGAAAAGCTGCGCAAACTCAATCCTGCTTTTGGTGAAAAAGGAACCGTTACCGCGGGCAATGCTTCCAGCATCAATGACGGCGCAGCGGCCTTCATGGTCGTTTCCGCTGACAAGGTCAAGAGTCTCGGATTGAAGCCGCAGGCAAAGATCCTGGGCTACGCCACTTTCTCTCGTGAACCGCAATGGTTCACCCGGGCGCCCATAGGAGCGATCGAAAAATTGCTGAAGATGCTTTCACTGCCGCTGAATCGCATTGACCTGTTTGAAATCAACGAGGCGTTTTCGGTTGTGCCCCTGGCAGCGATGAAGGAACTGGGCATTCCGCACGAGAAGGTCAACGTTTATGGCGGCGCCGTGGCGCAAGGACATCCGATCGGCGCCAGCGGCGCGCGAACACTGGTGACCCTCCTCAACGCGATGAAACAACGGGGTGTCCGCTATGGAGTGAACTCGTTGTGCATCGGAGGCGGCGAAGCGGTCGCGATGGCAGTCGAGCTTTGCTGAAATTTCAGCGCAATCCGGGATTACCTCGGACGAAACGAAGAATGGCTTATGAACGAAGAGCAAAACGAATCCGCGAATGACCAAATGGCAGGGTTCCAGAAAATCTGGATGGAAACCGTTTCCAAGACAATGCAGGCGGCATTTACCTTCACACCAGGGTCGCCGCCCCCGGAAGTCTTGCGGCAGATTCGCGGCGGTATTTTTCAGGCGCTGGCCGAATCCTGGGAGAGCTTCATGCGCTCCCCAGAGTTCCTGGCCACGATGAAGCAAGGAATGGAACAGGCCGTCACGTTCAGGAAGAAAAGCAGCATCTTCATGGGCAAGCTGCGGCACGAAATGCAAGCGCCTTCCTGCGAGGACATCGACGCCGTCATGCTCACGGTGCGCCACATGGAAAAGCGACTGCTTGACCGAATTGAGCAATTGGCCTCGCAAGTGAACGACTCAAACCGGCCGCGTAACGGAAAGTCTGGAGCCAAGGCTCAGGGCTCCAAGGCGAAACGAACAAACCCGACCCGCATCACTCGAGTGTAAAGGTTTTACCATGTCTAAAGAAAACGCACCCACAAACTTCTGGACCCAATGGCAGCAATCGGCACTGGATGAAAGCTTTGCCGTTGCCCGCAAAATCTCGCGCCTTCCGCAGCTCTGGCCGAGAATTCAAAATATCCGCAAAGGCGTGACGCCCTCGGAAGTTATCTACGAGGAAGACCGCCTGCGCTTGTTGCATTATGTTGGCGACGCCAAACCACGCCACGCGACGCCAGTCGTCTTCATTTATGCGCTGGTTAATAGGCCTTACATTCTTGATTTGAAAGCTGGCCGAAGTGTGGTGGCCAATTTCGTCGAACGCGGTTTTGACACCTACATGGTGGATTGGGGCGTGCCGCTTGCCGCTGATCGGCACCTCACGCTTGATGACTACATCAACGGTTACATGGCCAACGTGCTCGAGTACGTGTGCGAGCGCACCGGTTCCCCGCAGGTGAGTGTGCTCGGTTATTGCATGGGCGGAACGATGAGCGCCATGTACACCGCCCTGCGTCCCGCACGGGTGAAGAACCTCATTCTCCTGGCTGCGCCCATTGACTTTGCGACCAATGACAGCCTGCTCAATGTGTGGACGCGACCGGAGAATTTCGATGTAAACAAGTTTGTGGACGCATTTGGGAACTGCCCGCCAGAATTTCTCCAGGCCGTCTTTCAACTGCTGCGTCCGGTGGACAACCTGATCGCCAAGCCAATCAACTTTTACGAACGAATGGATAACGATCGGTTCGTCGAA
>JBQCEJ010000349.1:0-5073 GCA_051960355.1 Verrucomicrobiota bacterium
TCGTTTCCCGCTCATACGTGTCGAGCCGCTGATGGATGACCTCCAGGCTGGCATCGTCCAGGCGGTTTTCCTTGAGCGCGCGGCGTTGAATTCGGGTGACCAGGTTTTCCAGATTGCCGCATTTCAAATAGAAAATGCCCACGACATCGAGCGTGTTTTTGAGCATCTCGGCCTGGCTGACGCTGCGGGGAATGCCGTCGAGAACGAGTGTATCCTGCTCCGGACGGAAACGACCGGTCCGCGTGTTGGCTTCGATCGACTGACGCCACAATTCGATGGTGATTTCGTCCGGCACCAGTTCGCCGCGGCTGGAGTATTTAATGAAGATTTTTCCGATCTCGCTCTCAATGGTGAGGTTTCGAAACACATCACCGCATGCGCAGTGATAGAAATGCGGAATGTTGCCAAGGATTTTGCCTTGAGTGCCTTTGCCCGCGCCGGGCGCGCCGAAGAGGAGAATCGTGCGGTATTTCATCTGGATCAGGTCTGGACCGATAGCCTCGCCTAAGCGTCCTTATGCTTCAACTGAATTTCCGTGATCTCCGAAAAAGGAATCATCACCTCTTCACTGGCGTTTCCCTTTTGAATCTGCAAATGCATGTCGTTGGCTGTAATGCGGGAAACGCGAATCCCCGTGTAAGTGCCGCGCGCGGCTTTGACCAACAACACCATTTCCTTTTCGGAATCGCGACGGACCACGCCGAAAAAGCCCGAGAACTTGGTTTCGATGAAGCGCCGGTTAAAGGTGAACGCCCCGCGCTGGAAAATTTGAGTTTGCGGCAAAGCCGGGTTGCCCTGTTCGCCATCCGCATGCGCCAGATGCAGTCCGCCGGGCGCGGCGGCGGCGGCGGCTTCGGCCTCCGCATTGGCCACGGTGAAGGTTGGCGCGGGCAGCGCAGCGGCTTCGGCTTCAGCGGCTTCCTGCTCATCGTTTTTAGTCATCCGAGTCGGCATTGAAAGAAAAACGATCGGTGCAATGATCGGTAACACCGCGGCCAGACCGCAGACCAACCCCTTGGATTGCGCCCGGAATACCGCCACTTCGTAACCCGCGTAGATATTGGCGCCGTACATCGCGAAGATCAGAAACAAACCGACGCTGGAGGAAAACATCGCGCCCGCCAGCGATTGCGGCGAGGGCCGCTCCAGCCGGGGAACGGGTTGGATCGTCACTTCTGTTTTCTTGATGCGATGTTCGTCGGTGATCTCGATGAACGGCTCGGCAAATTGCGCGAGCTTTTTGTTCTTCTGATCTTTGGCGAACTCTTTCAGTTTCGCCTGGGAAAAGCTGGTCCAGGGAACGCGTTCGTATTTATTGGCGTCCACTTTAATCTGCACTCCGCTGTCATCGGCGGACCCAGGGATCAGCTCGCCAATCAGAGTCTTGCCATCTTCGAGTGTGAAAGTTTCCGCGCGAACAACGCCGGTAAGCAGCACGCAAAGCAGCAGCCCGATACGAATGAAATTAAATTTTTGCACAGGCCGTTTTCCTTAACAGATGGGTGTGAGCAAAGGAAGAAAATTTAACGGGCCGGACATCACACGGGTGCATCCTGACACTGCCCCCGGAGCGCGATCTTCAGGTCGCTTCAATGTGCATTCTGATTGTGTGAAATCATTGCCCTGCGGGTTTGCGCACGTTGAAGCGGCGTAAACGCCGCGCTCCTCCTGCAATGTGAACCGGGGCAGTGTCAGGATGCACCCACATCACATCCGGGCTTTGCTTTCGGGGCGATCGACTGCTTTTGTGCAGCGACGGCCAGCCGTCCCGAGTGCTGTGGCAAGATCTTCAATCGTCCAACCCGACCGCGCCGCCTGCAGCGCATCCGCCGTTGCGCCATGTTGCCAAACCGCGAAGCGAATTGTTTTCAGCGCTTCACTTTGCAAGGTCGGTTGCGCGAGCAGCCCTGCCACATAACCGGCAAGAACATCTCCAGCGCCGCCCTGCGCCAGGAATGGGTTTCCGGACGAATTCACGAACAGTTCGCCGTTGCTGCGTCCCACCAGCGTCTGATGCCCCTTGAGCACGACCCAGCAGTTGCCGAACTGGCGCGAGAGTTCGCGCACGGCCAGCGGACGATCAGCCTGAATTTCTGCCGACGTTTTCTTTAACAGCCGCGCCGCTTCGCCCGGATGCGGTGTGATGACGCGAATGGCATTGTCTGGCGTGCCGCCCGGCTCCAGCCAATTCAACGCGCTCGCGTCCACAATCATCGGCAGCGGAGTTTTCTTCCAAAGTTCCTGAACCGTTCGTTTCAAGTCCTCGGTCAGATTTGGCGACGCGAGACCCGGGCCTGCGAGAATCGCGCTGAAGCTTGAAAAATTCATTTCCTTCGACCACGGCTGGACCATCGCTGCCTGCAATTGCGCCGCGCAGGCTGCATAAGCCGATTCGTGCGGCAACAACGTGATCAAACCGGGCTGAGCTCGTTGAGCGCCACGCGCCGCGAGAACTGCGGCACCATGATAACCCATGCTGCCCGCAACAATCGCGAGATGTCCGAAGCTGCCCTTATGACCCGCGGCGGGGCGTCTTGGTGGAAAATCTGCAAAGTCATCAGCCATCATCCAGTTTAAATCGCTGGCGATCGGGCAGGGGATCAGGCCCACCTCGTTTGCCACTCGGAGTTCACCGACATACGGCCAAGCCGCCGGTTTGAGCAGTCCAGTTTTCGCGGCACCCACAGTCACAGTCACAAAGGCATTGACCGCGGCGCCTTGCGGTTCACCGGAATCAGCGTTCAAGCCAGAGGGAACATCCACCGCCAGCACTGGAAGAGCGGCGCCGTTGATCCGTTCAATAAAATGAATCCAAGGCGCATTGAGCGGGCGATTGATTCCAATGCCAAAAAGCTCATCGATAATGAGAGCGGGCCGCAGCGCGAGCTGTTTTTCGAGCTCAACAAAAGCGCTTTCCGGATCGTGCACATTCAGCAGTTCAACCCGGCGTTCGTCGAGCGCGTCCAAGCCATTGCGGGCGTCGGCGCCGTTATTGCCTTTTCCGGCCAAAACCAGAATCCGATCACCGGGTTGGGTCAGTCCAACGGCGTGGGACGCCAGCTCGCGACCGACCCGGCGAATGACTTCGGATTCGGAGATTCCGGAACTCCACGTGGCTTGCTCCCACTCGCGCATCTGGGCAATGCTGATGACAGGCACTGGCATGACGAAAAGCTACACCTGGAACGAGCCAGCAAAAAGCGAATTGCGAAGGCAGTGGACGCGGCGTATAAACACGCACAATCCAACGCAGCTTTGATTCAATGAACCTCCGGCTCTTCGATGCGCATAATCATCTTCAGGACGATCGGCTCTCGCCGCACCTGACGGATATTCTGGCAGCGCTTCCACGTTCGGGAATCATCCGCATGGTTGTGAACGGTTCGTGCGAAGAGGATTGGCCCCAGGTCGCCGAATTGGCCCGGCGTGTTCCGCAGGTGATTCCTTCCTTTGGCTACCATCCGTGGTACGTGAAAGAGCGATCGGCCAACTGGCAGGCGAATTTCCTTCGCGCGCTCGATGCGATTCCGTCCGCGGTCGGTGAAATCGGTTTGGACAAATGGATCAAAGACCATGATTTGGCCGAGCAGAAGGAAGTGTTCATCTGGCAATTGCGAATCGCCGCCAAGCGCAACCTTCCCGTGAGCATTCATTGTCTGCAAGCCTGGGGCAGCTTGCTCGAAATCCTGAAAGCCGAACCGCGTCCGAACTGTGGGTTCGTGCTGCATTCGTTCGGCGGGCCCAGGGAGATGATCAAACCACTGGCGGACCTCGGCGCGTATTTCTCCTTGCCCGGATATTTCGCGCAGGAACGGAAGGAGCGTCAGCGCGAAACCTTCAAATCAGTGCCGCGCGATCGTTTGCTGATTGAAACCGATGCGCCGGATCAAAGCTTGCCAGAAACGCGGGTGGAATTTCCTTTGCCGAATACCTTCGATGGGAAGCCGGTGAATCATCCGGCGAATCTCGGCGCAGTTTACCGCTTTGCCGCGGAGTTGCTCGGCGAGCCGCTGGAGTCTCTCGCATTGCAAGTGGAGAAGAATTTTCAGCAAGTGTTCGGCAGCGTTGCGCGCCTTTAGTAGCCGATATCAGCAAAAGCGCTTTGCGCGCCAGCAGACGAAAGCAGCAAAACTGTTACACAGTCTGATCGACCGAAACAATCCCGACCTGACGTTCGATCGGAATCTGGGAAACTGATGTTGGCTTGGTATTCGCAGTTTCGCCCGCGAGCCTTTGCACCACTCGCGAAGCCGCCACCAGCCCGAACGTGCCGGTCACAAAACTCGCCGTGCCAAAACCCGTGTTGCAGTCGATTCGAAAATCGGTGCTGTCGCCGCGTTCGCACGAAACCGAGCCATCTTCCTGCGCGTAAACCACCGGCTCACGCGAAAACACACAGTCGATTCCGAACGGTTCGCCTGCCGCTGGGAAGTTGTGTTTGCGCCGAAGATCCTTGCGAACCTGGCTCAGCAATCGATCACTGCCCGCAGACGCAAGGTCGGCCACTTCGATCGCTGCGGGATCGCGGCGACCACCCGCGGCGCCGGTCGTGAGAACTGGAATTTTCCGATTGCGGCAGACCGCCAGCAACAAAGCCTTGAGCGATACGCGGTCGATCGCATCGAGCACGAAATCGAATCCCGGAGATAAAATGTCCTGCGCGTTGGATTGGAGGAAAAATTCCTGGCGCGCGTTGACCTGGCAATCAGGGTTGATCAGCCGGATGCGTTCGGCCATTACATCGACCTTTGGTTTTCCGAACGTGCCAGTGAGCGCATGGAGTTGGCGATTGACGTTGCTGATGCAGACGTCGTCCAGATCGACCAGCGTGATCTGGCCAATCCCGGAACGTGCCAGCGCTTCCACGGACCAAGAGCCAACACCGCCTATGCCGACGACGCAGACGTGTGCGTTGCGCAGTCGTTCTGCTCCGTCTTTTCCAAACAGTCGGCTGATGCCGCCAAATCGTGCTTCGTTCTGTGTCATACTGCGCTTTGCGTCGATCAGCTCGGACGGAAAAGCGTCGGTGATCTTAGCCGGATTGGAGCGAGAATCCAGCACTCGTTTCAGATC
>JBQCEJ010000350.1:0-5983 GCA_051960355.1 Verrucomicrobiota bacterium
CGCGACTTTACCATCATGGATCGTGAGGACGCCAAGCACCTGATCACCACCTGCATTTCCGAATCAGAAATCGACATCAAAGCCACGCGCTTTCCCAAGGCGGAAGTGCTGAACGACATTTTCTCGATGGCGCTCAACACCCACAAATCCATCCACGAACTGCTTCGGGAAAATTACGATCATTTTTCCGAACTGGCGGAGCAGATTGCCGACGTGCAGCGCCGTTATGTGGAACGCAAGCGCTCGACCAACGCCATGGATTTTGACGATCTGCTCGCGCTCTGGCTGAAACTGCTGCAGAACCACGCCGACGTCCGGGAACATTATCAGCGCCGGTTTCAGTTCGTGCTCGTGGACGAATATCAGGACACCAATCGGCTCCAAAGCGATTTGATTGATCTGCTGGCGGCGCGAAGTCAGAACATCATGGTCGTCGGAGATGACGCCCAAAGCATCTACGCCTGGCGCGGTGCGAACTACGAAAACATCCTGAAATTTCCGCAGCGCTATCCCGCGGCCAAGGTTTACAAGATCGAGACCAATTACCGCAGCACGCCGGAAATCTTGAGCGTCGCGAATGCGGCGATCACTGCGAACTTAAATCAGTTTGCCAAGCAATTGACGCCAGCGCGCAAGTCGGGTCAAAAGCCGGTGCTCGTCACCTGCAACGACGCCTCCGAACAGGCGGCCTTTGTTGCGCAACGCGTTTTGGAATTGCGCGACGAAGGAACCAATCTGAACAGCATGGCTGTGTTGTATCGTTCCCATTTTCACGCATTGGAACTGCAGCTCGAACTGACGCGCCGGAACATTCCGTTCAGCATCACCAGCGGCATTCGCTTTTTTGAACAGGCACACATCAAGGACGTCGCGGCTTATCTGAAACTCGTGACCAATCCGCGGGATGAGCTCGCATTCAAACGCCTGGTGCAATTGCTTCCTGGAATTGGCGGCAAAGGAGCGGAGAAGTTGTGGACTCAATTTGTCCGTGAACATCAAAGCCCCAAAGCAACCAGCGGCACGCCCATTGCCGCAGCACTGCAAAGTTGCGTCACGGGTGTTCCCAAAAAAGCGGCCATCGCCTGGACGCAATTCGCGACGACGCTGGCGCAGCTGGAAGCTCCGGGAATCCGCAGCGATGCATCAAAAATGATTCAGTTGGTGATGGAAGCCGATTACGCCGACTACCTTGAGGAGAACTACGCGAACCATCGTTCGCGCCTGGAAGATCTGGAACAACTCGCGGTCTTCGCCCGCCAGTTCCAGAGTGTGGAGGAATTTTTGACTCAACTCGCGTTGCTGACCAACGTCGAAGCGGAAGACGAACAGCCGAGTAGTCGCGACGATGAACAAATCAAACTCTCCACGATTCATCAGGCCAAAGGGTTGGAGTTCGACGTCGTCTTCATCATCATGCTCTGCGACGGCTTGTTTCCGTCCGCACGTTCGCTCGAAACCGCCGAAGGCGAGGAAGAGGAGCGTCGGCTATTTTATGTTTCGATCACCCGCGCGCGGAATGAACTGTATTTGAGTTACCCGCTGATCCGCGCCATGGCTGGCAGTGGCGGCGACATGATGCAACAACCGTCGCGTTTTCTGAGTGAAATACCGAAAGAGTTGATCGATGAATGGAATCTGCGGCGCTACTGAATCAGTCGCCGCCCAGGTCGAAGTTGAGAATTTTCAGGAAATCCGCCTCCGCACATCGGCGGCTGAGAGAATCTACTCATTCGCGGGATCGGCAGCTTTCATCTTCTTCAAATCCTCGGCCAGGAAAGCCGCAACATCTTTGAAGCGCGCGACATTGTCCGGGTGAATTCCCATCAGTGTGCGATGCGCTTCCAGGCAATTGCTCGTGACTTCTTCGCGGGTGGGGCTGGCGGCGGGGTGATCGTGAGGGTTCGTTTCTTCCGGCAGGCAAACTGTGCCTTGGCCAATTTTAAACAGATGCAGCACTCCCAGATTTTCCAGCAGGTCAGCGATTCTGGGGTTGGGATTGAAGAGTTCAATCGTCCGCTCTTTTTTATCCGGCTGCGGGGCATTGACTTTCAAGCCGAACCCGGCGAGCACTCCGAGGAACGTGCTGTCCATCAGCGTGCATTCATTCAGATCGAGCACGAAATACGTGTAACCCTTCTGCATGAGTTGGTTGACCAACGTTTTGAAATCAATGCTGGACGTGAAATTGGCGCGTCCCGTGATCTGGATGCAGACGCATCGTTCTCCAACGGATACCAACATTTTTGCTGACGACGTGCTCATGTATCAAATTTTTCAGTGATCGGCGTTCACCGGCCGCTCATTGCAGCCGTGCGCGCCTCGGTCCGGCTTACAATCTGGACCAGCGCCTGTTGTAAAACCAGCGATTCATCCAGGCGACTTGAAACCAGCCGCTGATTGCATTGCAACAGTAAATCCATTGCGCGCACCAGTTCCGCCTGGCTGTACTGTTTCACTTGCGGCAACGCTTTGTAAAGGACGTAGGGATTCAGCGCGAGCGGGTTAAAACGTCGGTCGCTTGGGACTTTGTCGGCGGGGACGCGTTCGAGTTGCGCCTTGAAACGGTTGTAATCGCCGTCCGCCTTGATCCAGCCTTCGCGCAGCATTTCCTTCAACATCAACAACGCGCGAACTTTGGCGATCAAACCATACAGCAGGCCAATCTCAGACTTCTGCCCATCGAACTTCATCGCCCAGAACTCTTCGTCCAATCTCCGCAGCAGGCGCGGCAAATCGCGGTCGCCCAGAGCATCGCCCAGGGCAAAGGCGCGAGCAGTTTTGTTCCGGCTGCAAATCGCGTTGACGTCTTCCATCCCGATCTCGGGACGATCGCCGACGTAGAGGGAAAGCTTCTCGATTTCGCTGTCAAGCTGTCGGGCATTCGGGCCGACGCGGCTGACGAGCTCGCCTAAAGCTTCCTCGGAAATCTGCTTTTGTTTGGCACGAAGGGTTTTTCGGGCCGAGTTCTCCGCCTGATCCACCCAATCACGATCGTCCGCGGACCAGCCGGCGAAACTTTCCACGGTGCCAAGTTTATCCAGCGCTTTGTAAAATGCCTTGCGCTTGTCCACCTTGCCGGAACTGATCAAGAGGCGAACATTTTTCCAGTCAAACTCCTTCAGCTGCTTCGTCAGATCGGCGAGATTTTCGGTTACGGCGTTGGAGCTGGCGGCGCGTTCGTCTCCTAAGAACGTGCAGTCCTTGAGCCAGACGACTTTTCCGCCACCGAAGAAAGGGAGTGTTTGAAGGCCTTCGCGAAGTTTGCCTAACGCACGCACGGCTTCGCTGCTGTTCCCGACGCTGGCATCGATGATCTCGTGATCCATGCCGCCCAGTTCTTCGGTCCACTGCTGATAAATCTGGCGAGCGCGTTGTTTGACGGCAAAATCATCATCGCCAAAAACGAGCAGGACGGGCGCGGCGGGCTTGGCGGCGGGAGGCATCGCTATTCTGATTCAGCTTCGCTGCCGGTCTCGTTGATGCGATCCAGCACTTCGCTCATGTCTTCGACCTGATCAAAGAGCGCGGTGGCGACATAAATAGGGCGCTTTTGAGCCGTGGCCAAAGCCAGGCAATCGCTTGGGCGGGCGTCGATTTCGACCAGTTTCTTGGCCAATTCGTTTTGCTGCTTGAGAATCAGGCGGGCGAAATAGGTGGAGTTCTTGAGTTCCGTAATAACGATGCGTTCGACGGCGATATCGAAGCCTTTGAAGATGCTTTGAATCAGATCGTGGGTGAGGGGGCGTTCCTTCGGAGTGTCGCGCAGGAAATTGCTGATGACCATTCCCATCTGCGGTTCGACATTGATGACGAACACCTTTTCATCATTTCCGACGAACAGCGCGCACCCGCTGTTGGCGGGCAGAATCCCTCGGATCTGAACCGGAACGACATCGTTCTTCATAAGAAGAGTCTATTGCTCAAATTCGAAAAAACAAGCCCGACACCGATACGGCAAAGCACCTAATTGCCCGGTGGCAAATCAACTCCGCGAGCGGCGAAATCTGTGGAATGGAACGGGCGCTCAGACTTCGTTCGGCCCGGCTTCCTTCGTGAGAAACTGGTCCTTGATGAACGTCCGAAAGTAAGCGTCTTTGCGCGGCGCGGCCAGAAGTCCCTGATAGCGAAACCCTGGAACGCCCTCGTAATACAGCGCTGGGGTTGTTCGGAATTTCACGTAAAGGCGGCGATTGGCAACCACGTATCCGACCGCCTCGAACAGTTCGGCATCGACCTTGGTCATTTTCACTGCGCCTGGTGCTTGCATGAGTTTTCCTTCCTTTCTTGTTTTGCGATTAGAAAGGAAGGAACCGCCGCCGTCGAGGAGTTTGTGAGGGCTCACGCCTCTCACGAGGTTTCGGCACCAGAACAATCCAGAAGTTTTCTTGCGCCCGCCGCGGTTTACGCCGGGCTGTAATTCAGCCACGGTCCCAGCCAGCGTTCCATTTCCGCCATCGGCTTGCCTTTGCGCTTCGATAAGTCGTCGAGCTGATCCTTGCCGAGTTTGCCGACTGCGAAATATTTCGACTCGGGATGCGCGAAGTAGAGTCCGCTCACGCTGCTGCCGGGCCACATCGCGAAACTCTCGGTCAGCTTGATGCCGGTGTGCTGTTCCACGTCCAGCAAATCCCAGATCGTCGCTTTCTCGGTGTGATCCGGGCAGGCTGGATAACCTGCCGCCGGCCGGATGCCGCGGTATTTTTCTTCGATCAACTCGTCGGTGGTGAGCGTTTCCATTTTTCCAAAACCCCACTCTTCGCGAACGCGCTTGTGGAGATATTCGGCAAATGCTTCCGCGAGTCGATCGGCAATGGCTTCCGCCATGATTGCGTTGTAGTCGTCGTGTTTGGCTTTGAAACCTTCGACCAATTCCTTCAAGCCGTGGCCGCTCGTGACGGCAAAGGCGCCGATGTGATCGGCTGGTTGAGCAATTGAAGATTCAGAGTTCTTCGGCGCCACAAAGTCCGCCAGGCACCAGTTGGGTGTGCCGTCGCCTTTTTCAATCTGCTGCCGCAGGAAATGGAGCGTCGTCCGCAGATGCTTGCGGGAACCGTTGGTGTAAACCTCGACGTCCTCCCGGATGGAGTTTGCCGGGAAAAATCCATAGACCGCACGAAGCTGGAGTTGCTTCTTCTCCACGATCTCTTTCAGCAACGCCTGCGCATCGGCAAACAACTTGATCGCCTCTTCGCCGTGTTTCTCGTGCTGCAAAATTTTCGGATAAACGCCGCGCAATTCCCAGGTGTGAAAAAACGGGGTCCAATCGATGAACGGCACGACTTCTTCCAGCGAAATCGAGAACGCTCCCGCGTGTCCATGCGACGAACCGCAGTCGCAGCGGCCGGCGTTGAATTCACCCGAGGACAAGGTCCGCAGGCCGATGAACTCCGGCTTCGGCAAATCATCATACGTGAGCTTCGGTGCATTGGCGCGGGCGGCTTCGAGTGAAAGCAACTTCACCGCTTGCCCGGCGTGTTGCGAACGAAGCTTGTCGTAATCGGTGCGGAGCTGCTTCACGAACGCAGGCTTCTGCTCCGCGCTGATCAGACTGCTGACCACCGGCACAGCGCGGGAGGCATCGAGCACGTGAACGACGGGTTCGCTGTAATGCTGCGCCACTTTGACGGCCGTGTGCGCCCGGCTGGTCGTCGCGCCGCCAATCAGCAGGGGAACTTTCAACCCGGTGCGTTCCATCTCGCGAGCGACATGAACCATCTCGTCCAGGCTGGGCGTGATGAGCCCGCTCAGGCCGATGATGTCCGCGTTTTCCAGTTTGGCGCGTTCGAGAATTTTTTCGCACGGCACCATCACGCCAAGATCAATAACTTCGTAGTTGTTACAGGCCAGCACGACGCCAACGATGTTTTTGCCGATGTCGTGCACGTCGCCTTTGACGGTTGCCATTACAATGCGGCCCTGCGGCTTGGCGCCCGCAGTTTTTTCCGCCTCCATGAAAGGCATTAGGTAGGCGACCGCCTTCTTC
>JBQCEJ010000351.1:0-4767 GCA_051960355.1 Verrucomicrobiota bacterium
AGGTGACCCACATATCCTTGTCCAAGTAATCGCTCAATACCGCGTCACCAAACACCACCACCGGCAATACCAGCACTCCATTGGTGGAAAGCAAGGTCAGGCTTCGATCAGCGGAAAGAGACTCGTAACCGCTCTGCCCGGACAGGCTGGGATTATTATCCGTGAACTTGTAGGCGTACGTCGCGGCGGGCAGCCCGACGACGGTATTGGTCCCATAGTAGATATTGGTATTGCCGTTCCAAGGGGGATCGTTGGTGAGCACGAGAGCGCCAGCGCCAGTTCCCGGCCAGCCGTTGAAAGCACCACTCACAAATGCCGTATCCGTCGCCGGATCGAATCGGTTCAGTCCTTGCTCAACACTCATGTCCACCGCAAAAACGATTTGGTTCGTAATTGGGGCCGGCGCCGGTTCACCCGCGAGCCAGCGGCCATTTGGCAAGTCGAGCTGGAATTCCACGACCTGCATGGCACCGGTGGTGGTCACAGAGGCGTTGCCACCGCTGTTCCATGAGTCTGCTCCCATGTTCATGTCCCAGCTTCCGGAACTTCTGAATTTGAACTGATGCGTGCCGGCAGTTGGAATGACGTAGCTCACTGAATAAACACCATTGCCGACGAGCGTCATCTGCGCAGCCGGATCCGTGTCCCAGGTTGGCGTGGTAAAATCCCCGGCCACTTCCCAACTCATGTTGGCCGGGTCATCGAAGCCAACGCGATTTTGCAGTGGGAACCATCCGTCCGTGATGGTACCTGGAGTAAAATGAATGGTGCTGGTCCCGTCCGCGCCGTACTTGATCTTCATGTTACTTGCCGGATAGGTCACATCCCAGCTACCGGCGTTGGGAATGATTTTCCATTGATGATAATCTCCCGCCGTGCCGCTCGTGATGACATAGTCGTAAGTGGGGCCGCCGGTCATCTAGTATAAAGGGTTGCCGCTATTGTCCCACCCATTGAAGTCACCTGCCAGGTAATATGGCTGCGCTTGAGCCTCAATGGCGGCGGCGGTGATCACAGCGGCAACCGTAAACATTGCGAGCTTCTGTTTCATGACGTTCATAAAGGCGTTTGGTGTTGTGACTGATTTCAACCACTGGCTAAGGGTTTTGTTCGGTTGATGGCGAGTTCGGTTCACTTGACGAATCTTATACCGGTTCAGAGGGGCGTCCACCGCATGTTTGTGCGAGAGGCGGCGAATTGTTGTCCCGGGCTTTTTCTCCGGAACGCAGCAGGCTGAAATCAAATCCGCGCCGTCTTGGAAGGCCGCGAAAACGAAGTGTTACGACGCTTTCACAGCGCGTAAGGGAGATGGGCTTTGGCAAGGGGCAGACGCAGGTAGAGGGAATTCTTCAACCCCGCAGATATTTCACAACCGCTTCCGTACGGGAATGGACATGCAGCTTTTCATAAACCGTCCGCACATAACTGCGCACGGTATCGATGCTGATCTGCATGCGTTCGGCGATTTCCTTGTAGGCGTAGCCCTTGGCGAGCTGGTCCAGGAACTCTTTCTCACCCGGAGTCAATTTCGCCATCGGCGATTCCTCTTCACCCGCCCGGGTGAAGAACTGCACGACACGGCGGGCCAGTTGCGGCGTCATGGGCGCGCCGCCTTCATAAACATCGCGGATGGCTTCCAGCAAACGGGCCGACGCGGTGCGCTTCAGCAGGTAACCGCTCGCGCCGGCTTTCAAGGATTTGAACAAGGACTCACTATCCTCGTAAACGGTTAGCATCAGAATCTGCAGGGCGGGCACCGTTGCTTTCAATTGACGGACACATTCCACGCCGTTCATCCCGGGCAAATTGATGTCCATGAGCACGACATCGGGCGGGCGGCGTGGAATTTCCCGCAGCGCGGCCTCCGCGTCGGGGTAATCACCGGTGAGCTTCAAACTGGGCGCCCGACGAATCAACGCCGCCAGGCTCGTGCGAATGCCTTCATCATCGTCCACTATGGCGACTTTGATCTGCATGACTTCAGTGAGGTTGGCAACCACAGGCTAACGAATGCCACACTTGGCTGCTGGATCGCAACCGCATGAACGTGCGGCAAAAGCGATGGCTCATCAAGCTCTCCCCCGGTTTTGATTCACGGGCACGACCTGCCGAATGCTGGTTCCACTCCCCACCGTGCTCTGTAATTCCAGCTTGCCGCCAATCGTTTCGACGCGATGACGGATGTTGGCCAATCCATTTCGTTTGCCGGTTGTCTGAGCCACCGGCAGAAAACCTTTCCCGTCATCCTCAATCAGGAATTCAATCACATCACCCTCGACTTTGGCCTGCACGCGCACCTCCCTGGCCGCGGCATGTTTCAAGGCGTTGGTCAGCAATTCTTTCACAATCAGAAACATGTTGTGCCGCACATCCGGCGGCAACGCCAGCGCGGGCAGATCGTGTGGCAGATCCAGCCGGCAGCGGGTCGCATGATCTTCAAAGAGTTCATTGGCAAAGTGAGCAATGTATTCCACCAGGCTTTGCAACGTGTCGCTGCCCGGGCGCACAGCCCAGACGATTTCCTCCAGCGCGCGCACCGTCTGGTTGGCCGAAAGGGAGATTTTGTTGGCGTGGGTTTCCACCTGCGCGGGTTGCTCTTTGTCGGCGCGGACCAGGCCGCTCAAGAGGGAAATGCGCGCCAGCGATGAACCCAAATCATCATGCAGATCCTGCGCGATGCGCGAGCGTTCCCGTTCCAGTGCGTGTTCCTGCTCCAACTGAGCCAGTCGGCGTTGCAGATTCCGCTTGGCCGCGTAGCGAAACACACTGCCGACCAGCGCAATGCCGCCGACGATTGCCAGCCCAAAAAACCACCAGGTCTGCCAGAAGTGCGGCAGCACGCGAAACGAAACTTCCGCCCCCGCATTCTTCCAGCGGCCCTGGCTGTCGCAGGCCATGACCTGAAACCGATAATCGCCCGGCGGCACATAGCTGTAAATGGCACTGCGCCCCGTGCCAGCCTCCACCCAGGCCGGGTCGAAACCGACCAACTGATAACGAAAGCGCACTTGCTCCGGCGCATTGAAGCTGGGGCCGCTATAACGAAAGTCTATCCGATGACGCCCCGGAGAAATCTCGACCATCTCAGCTTTCGCACGGCCCGATTTTGTTGGGTGGCTCACCCCGGCGGTGAAACTCTGCGCCAGAAAATCGCGACTGGGAAGGCCATCCACCAGAATCTCCTCCAGCACGACCCGGGGAGCAGGCAGCTCGTTGGCGTTGAGCTTTGGGTTCACCACGACAATGCCTTTCAACGTGGCAAACCAGAGCAGACCGGACTTGAGCTTCAATCCCGCCGGTGAAAAACCTCCGGTGCATTCTTCGGCCAGCATGCCTTCGGCCCGGCCAAATACCCGCGGATAAACCGCAGCGGCCCGGCCCGCCGCCAGTTTTTCCAAATCCGATTTGAGCACACAAGCAATGCCACGATTGCTGCCCAGCCAAAGACGGCCCGTGTCATCTTCCAGAATCTGCGAAATGGTGTTGTCCGGCAGACCTTCGCGGGAAGTGAACGTATCCATCCGTCCGTTTTGCCAGCGCGTCAAACCGCCGCCGGCCGTGCCAACCCACAGTGTGCCCGATGGATCACGGTAGAGTGTCCGGATCAAACTGCTCAGCAACCGATCATTCCGTTCCAAGTGCGCCATCACCGTGCCTTTGAACCGGTAAACGCCACCGCCCTCCGTCCCGATCCAAAGCGAGCCGTCGGGCTCAGGCGCCAGAGCCGTGATCGCGTGCGGTTGGGCAAAATTGGTTTGCAATCTCCACCCCCCATTATGCTGGAGCCAAAGCTGCCCTTCCCGGGTGCCGGCCCAGATGTTTCCCTCCTGATTTTGCGCGAGTGCAATGACGTTCACGTCAGCCAAGGCTGGCTGCTCGGCATAAGGGGCGTCGGATTCGGAACTGTCGAAACGCAACAACCCGTGCGCGCAGGCCACCCAGCAACTCCCATCCCGGGCCGCCAGCAGCGCATTCACTTCGGGATAGCGCCGCGAGAAGTCGGCATTCAGGCGGTTGAAATTCTTCCCCGCCCACTGATACAGCCCATCACTCGGTTTGCCAGCCCAGACGATGCCGGGAGCGGTTTCGGCCAAGCCATGAACAGCGCCGTAACCCAGCCCCTCAGTTTGGCCCAGCACGGAAAGATTGCCCCGACGCAGCCGGTTCAAACCGCCGGCGGTGCCCACCCAAAGACTGCCTTCGCGATCCACGAGCAGCGACTCAACGAAGTTATCGGCCAACCCGTTGTTGGCGTTGAACGCGGCCAGTTTGCCACCCTGAAATTGAAACAACCCTTCGCTGACCGAACCCGCCCAGACCGCGCCATCCGGCGACTCGGCCAGCACGCTCACGTAGGGCCGCGCCAGATGATGGGGAATGCGATACCGATGCCACACATCGCGCTCGCGGCAAAGCACAAAATCATCCCCCGCAGCCACCCAGACCCGCACGCTTTGATCGACCAGCACGCAGTGCGGATCCTTGAGCAACGCCTCAACTGAAGGATCCGTGATCGCCATAAATTTCCCGCCCAGGAAATGAAATACGCCGAGACCTTCGGCGCCGATCCACATCGTGCCGCGCCGGTCTTTAAACAAGGTGGTAATCGCCTTCCCCTGAAATTCCCCAGCCGCCGCCAGCGTGGCAAATCGGCCATTCTCGAAAATCGAAAGGCCGTTTTCTGTGCCAATCCACAGCCGTCCGTCATTGTCCTCACTCAAGGCGGTGATCGAGTCGGACGGCAATCCGTCGCGAATGGTGTAGGTG
>JBQCEJ010000352.1:0-5760 GCA_051960355.1 Verrucomicrobiota bacterium
TCGAGTCAATCCAGACGGGAAAAGAGCGACCCAAAGCTGACCTTCGCGTCCCGGGTAAAGCACGCGCAACTGCCGATCCTGAAAAGGCGTCTGGCTGAGCATGCGTTCGACCTTTTGACCGTCGTAATGCAGCAAACCTGCTGAGACTGTTCCAACCCAGACGCCGCCATTGCGGTCGGGCAAAACCGACGTGAGACCGACATTTGTCGTGCCGGACAGCACTTCCCAATTGCCATTCGTTATGGAATGCGCCAGTCCGCCAAACTGGGGCAGCACCCAAAGCACACCACTGCGATCTTCACACACCGAAAGGACTTTGCCCGGCGGCACGCCTTCATCCGAACTCAGCATGCGAAAGACCCGCGGACGAATCTTGCTGAGTCCGCCGCCTTCGGTCGCCACCCAGAGTCTTCCTTCCGCGTCCTGAAAAATATCGAGAATGCGGTTCTTGCTCGGAAGCACCGGTTGCAGTTCATTTTGGCTGAATCGAAACAGGCCCAGATTGCGGGTGGCAATCCAGAGGTTGCCCTGGCGATCTTCGAACAGTTGCTGGATTTCGTAATTTCCAAAGGGCAATCGGAACGTCGGCTCGTCCGTGGCCAGACCGATTTTTCGCAATTGACGATTCACGGAAAGCCACACGCCACCACTGTGACTGGCGCACAAATGCACCAGACCACTGCTGTTTTTCACGACGTTCGTTGCCACTCCGTTCACCAACCGGCCATAGCTGGTCCCCTGCGCGAACCACAGATCGCCGCCCCGATCGCGCACCAGGCGAATCGCCATCGAGGAACGATTGCCGCGCAACGGTCCGATCAACTCCACTGCCTTTCCATTCACGATCCGGGAAATGCTGCCATCGCCGGTGGAAACCCACATGACGCCGGACGGATCCTCGCACATCGAATAAACGGTGGAATGGGGCAAGTCGCTTTTGATCCGGCGAAAGGTCCCGTTTTCAAACACCAGAATCCCACCTTTGCCCGTGCCGATCCACAACCTGCCGGCGCGATCCGTTTGTAGCTGCCATATCAAACTCCGCGCCAATTCGGGCAGCACCTCTTCGCCGAACGTCGCGAAACGCACGCCATCAAACCGGATCAATCCAAAAGATGTGGCCAGCCAGAGGTAGCCGTCTGGCGGTTGGGAAATGGCGGTGAGAGTATTTCGCGGCAGCCCATCATCGTCCTGCCACGTCTGCACATAATAATCGTTCGGTATCTTCGCCGGAATTTCCTTGGATTCCGCGGCGCGGGCCGGTTGCGGCGTGGCGCAGAACAGGCCGAGAATCAAGGCTGTTTTGAAGAATATGGCCAAATGTCTCATGCAGAAACAGAGTTCCGGATTGCCAGCGACTGGCCGCCAAGGCAGCGGAAGACCGGATAGATTAACATCTGCGTCGCGACTTGCCTAAAGCTTTAGCAGCCAAGGTAAAAACTGTTTTCCGTTGGAAGCGCGCTGATTCGCCCAGCCACAACTCCTCTCGTTTTCCGTGACACGGAGCGTCGGGAGGAACCGTCTGCGCGGTGCGACGCACAGTGATTCTGCATCAACCGCTTCTCTCAGGAACCCAGCTTGAGGCATTCCACCGGAAACTGATTGTGTTTTATCCAGAAGTCTTTCAGGTCTTTCAGCATCTCAATCAGCTTCTCCGGCGTCGGCGGTTTCACCAGATAAGCGTTGCCGCCAAAACGGTACGCCTGATAAACGTCCATGTCGCTGTTCGACGAGGTGAGAAAAACCACGGCCAAGGTCATGCTCGGTTCGTATGAACGCAGCCAGCGGACCACTTCCAGGCCGGAAAGATAGGGGAGTTTCAGATCCAGCAGGATCAGGCACGGAAGCGGGTGCTGCGTGCGGTCGGCATATTTCCCTGTGCCGGAAATGTAATCGACGGCTTGTTGACCATCAGTGACCACCTGAAGAGGATTCTGAATTTCCGCCTTCTGCCAGGCGCGTTGCATGATGAAAATGTCGTCGGCATTGTCTTCGACGAGAAGGATGGATTTCACGGCTGTAAATTAAGCGGCGGTATTAAGCTTTTCTAAGTTCGATCCAAAATCGACTGCCTTGGCCCATAGTGGATTCGACGCCCACTTGGCCGCCCATACGTTCCATTGCCTTCTTCACGATGGCAAGCCCGATTCCAGTTCCCTCGTAAATCTGCGGCGGATGAACCCGTTCGAAGATGCGGAAAATCCGGTCCAGGTCCTTTGCCGGTACTCCAATACCATTATCTTCAATCCAGATCCGAACGAAGAGATCCGGCGATTTCTGACCCAGAATCTGGGCCGGCGCCGGCGCGGGTTCAGCGCGGATGCTGATCACCGGTTTCACACCGGGCTGCACAAACTTCGCCGCGTTGGTGAGCAGATTGGAAAGGCATTGGGCAAGGGACGCGCGATGGCCGAGAACGGTGGGCAGCGGAGTTTGAATGCGAATCTCGGCTCGAGGCGATTGCAAGCTCGGATACTGCTCCGCCAGTTCGCGAATCAGCGGTTCGATCTCCACCGGTTCGAGCTCTCGTTCGGCGCGCGAAACCCGGCTGTAGGCCAGCACGTCCGTGATCAACTGGTCCAAGCGGACGGCCGCCGAAGAGATACTGTTCAAGTGACTTTTGGCCGCAGGGGGAAGCTGGTTGCCGAAATCTTCCACCAACGCCTCGGAATACGAAGTGATCGCCCGAAGCGGCGCCCGCATGTCGTGGGAAATGCTGTAGGAAAATGCTTCCAACTCACCGACCGTTTCGCGCAACTCCGCCGTGCGCTCGTCCACCGTGCGTTCCAGAATCTGCTGAGCGTTCTTGCGCGCGGTGATGTCGGCCGTGAACACCGCCAACCCTTCCTCGATCGGATAGCATTGATGCTCAAACCAGCGGTCAACCCCGGGATGATGAAACTGAAAGGTGGTGGGAGCGCGTTGCTCCATGCTTTGGACAAATTTCGGATAGAGTTTTGTGGCGCGCAGCTCCGGGAATTTTTCCCAAAGGCTTTGCCCCAGCAACGCTTCGGCGGGCTCATTCCACATGCGGGTGGCGGCCGGATTGACCACCAGAAATTTCCAGGCGCGGCTGTAAATGACAAAGGCGTCATTCATCCCGTCCAGCGTCGTCTGAAGCCGGAAATGCGCCTGCCGCAAGGCTTCCTGTGCCTGCCGCAGATCCGTGATGTCGGTGTTCGTGCCAAACCAGCGCACGATTTCGCCGTGCTCATCGCGAACCGGCAGGGCGCGGGAGAGGAACCATCGATATTGTCCGTCCTTGCCGAGCAGGGGAAACGTGTCCTCCCAGACAACGCCGCGCCTCAGGAACTCATCAAACTTCTGCCGCACCCTCGCCAGATGGTCGGGATGCTGCACCTGCTCCCAACCGCGCCCCTGCATTTGCGCGAGGGTCGTGCCGGTGTATTCATACCATCGCTTGTTGTACCAGTTAATGAAGCCGTCTTTGTCCGCGATCCACGCTAGTTGCAGGATGTTGTCGGCGAGCAAGCGAAAACGTTCTTCGCTTTCACGCAAGGCTTCCTGCATCTCATGGCGATCGGTCACATCCTGAACCACCGCGACGAATCCTGGCACAACGCCATCCCGTGATTGCTCGGGAGTCAGCGCGCACAACATCCAGCGTTCGCCCAGCGTTTCGTAAGGGATTTTCACTTCGAACATCAGGGATTCGCCCGCCAAGGCTCGTTCGATATAGACTTTGAAGCTGTCAAACGCGGCGGCGCCCACCACTTCCGGAATGCGTTTGCCCAGGACTGCCTCGGGAGCCATCCCGAAACGCGCCGCGTAGGGTCGATTGACGAACTTCAGTCGCAGCTCGCGATCGCAGTGCAGGATGATCACCGAGGCGTGATCCGTGACGAAGCGCAATTCCTCTTCACTGGCGCGCAAGGCGAGTTCGGCTCGCTCGCGGGCCGACAGCTCGGAGAGGAGCTGCTGCTGGCGGGTCTGGATCTCTGAAAGCATCTGGTTGAAAGCTTGCGTCAAGAGTCCCAGTTCGGGACCGCCCTCTTTCTGCGCCCGGATGGAGAAGTCCTTGTGCTCGGAAATCCGGCGGGCGGTCTGCGCCAGTGACAAGATCGGCCCGGCAATCTTGAGTTCAAAAAAACGGGACAGGAAGAATGCGACGGTGACCGACAGCCCGAGAACGAACACCACAAACATCGCATACGTCGCGATGCGGCTGTACATGCTCGAGAGATTCTGCCGCACATACAATGTTCCCATCCGGGCATTCCCCTGAATTACCGGCTGGAAAAGCACCAGCTCCGAGCGGGAAAACCGAAAACCGTCCGTCCCGGGTTTTGGCGGAAACGGTTGTGAAGCTTTGCCCGGCCGATACGTGGCAAACGGTTTGCCGGACTGGTCGTAAAGACAAGCCACAACGATATCCGGCTCCGATCTGAAACCGGAAAGGATTTCGTGGGCACCCTTTTCGTCCTGATACGCCAGCGCCGCCGTGCTGTAGCTGGCGACCGTTCGAGCCAACCCGGCGAGATGGCGGACCGTGGTGGTGCGGTAGGTGGTAAACTCGTACGATATCAGAACGAGGCCCGTGAGCAGCAGAACGCTGCTGCTGACAATCAGCATGGCCGCGAGGAGTTGTCGTCTGATCGAGGATTCCGTCATGGGACTTCTAACTCTACAACGTCAGACACATTAAGCAGCTTGGAACTGATCTTCAGATGTTCCGCTTTCACCGCGTCGAGATTGATCCGGAGTCGGATCTTGTTTTGTGAACTCTTGTACAACCGGATCATGCCGCCGACCGGGGCAAAGTTTTCCATTTCGGAAACGGTGAGCACCGGCTGGCCTTTCAAAGCGTCCCGAATCTCGGGCCACCGGGATTGTTCACTCATGCTGATGAAAAGGATCTGGCAGGGCTTCAACTCAGCCATGGATTGATACCGTTCCACAATCACCGGGTGACCCTCAACCACCTCGCCCTTGACAACGTCATCCAATGCTCGACCGAACGGATCGCTGCCCAGAACGCCAATGACGATGGGAGAGTTGGTCTGGGGGAAAGCGGACGCAGGCCATTCGACGAAGCGGGTGAAATTAAGCAGGAAAACGGCTTTGAGTGCGTATTCTCGCGACGCCTGCGCGGAGGCGGACGACAAGCCACTCAAGCTGATCAGAGGCATCAGCAGAACCAGGAAAATTCTCAAAAGGACGGTGCTTCGGCTTAAAACCGCCATGTCACCTTTCCGTAAACACTCCGGGTAATTTCCTCCTGAGCCGGTCCAGGGAAACCCGCTTCAGGATGCTGATCATGCAAAAGAGTCTGGCCCACAAGTGATAACTCCCACTGCTTAGTGGGCCGCCAAGCCAGGCGCAAGTCCAATTCCGCGTAACTGGGAATAGTTCCGACCGTGCTGCCGGCATTGTTATGCACCTGATCAATCCAGCGGAATGCCGCATCAAATTCCAAATCCCACGGCAAATCCATCGAGGAACGCACGAACACCTGCTGCTGCGGATCGGCCGTTTCGCCATGACCATTGGCGATATCGCCGCCCGGTTCCACAATGATGTGCTCTTTCAAAAGATTGTAGCCGAAGTGCAATCGCCACCACGCGAGCGCCTGATAATCCATGCCCAACTCGATTCCATACGTGTGGCCGGCGAGATTGTTCTGAAACCGGAGCGGCAGACCGCCGTCGGTCAAAGTCAGGCTGCGCAGCTTGTCGTTGGCCTCCGTGTAGCGGCGAAGCGATTCCTTCGCCTGCTGCTGGAACGCCTCCATGGTCTCCT
>JBQCEJ010000353.1:0-16456 GCA_051960355.1 Verrucomicrobiota bacterium
GGCTTGAACCTGGGCGGCGGCGGCCACCGCGGCGGACGAGCCAAATGTTTTCAGGAACGAACGCCGGGAAATCGAGAAAGCCTCTTTTGAATCGGATTCACTCATATCATTTTTGCAGAACTGAGTTGCACTGCTCTGACGAACCGGAGTCCAGAGTGGTTACACCGCGCCGGTTCTGTCAATGCCGGTTTGACGCGCGTTTTCGACTCGCGTTCCAATCTGCATGGCTGGATAAGTCAGAACTCACTCTTGATTTCATTTCCGAACTCTCGAATGATTCGCCATGGTAAACGTTGTTTACCTCCAAATTGTCTGAACACAAAACGCTGTTAAGTCTGACTATGAATTCATGTCCCCTGATCGGTTCTCTTCCCAAAATCGGCATCCGCCCAACCATCGACGGTCGTCGTCAGGGTGTCCGCGAATCGCTGGAAGGTCAGGTGATGGCCATGGCGCAAAACGCGGCGAAGTTTCTGTCCGCGAATCTCCGTTATCCCAATGGCCGGCCCGTGGAGTGCGTCATTGCGGACACCTGCATCGGCGGCGTGGCCGAAGCAGCGGCCTGCGCCGAGAAGTTTCGTCGCGAAGGGGTCGGCGTTTCGCTGACGGTGACGCCGTGCTGGTGTTACGGCAGCGAAACGATGGACATGGACCCGCTCATGCCGAAAGCGGTTTGGGGTTTCAACGGAACGGAGCGGCCCGGCGCGGTTTATCTCGCGGCCGTTCTGGCGGGACACAACATGAAAGGTTTGCCGGCGTTTGGGATTTACGGTCGCGATGTGCAGAATGCGGGTGATTCCCAGATTCCCGCCGACGTGCTGGAAAAGCTGCTGCGCTTCGCGCGGGCCGGTCTTTCCGTCGCGATCATGCGCGGTAAAAGTTATCTCTCGCTCGGCGGCGTTTCCATGGGCATTGCCGGGTCGATTGTGGAACAATCTTTTTTTGAAAGCTTCCTTGGAATGCGGGTCGAGTGTGTGGACATGACGGAACTGGTTCGCCGCATTGAGGAAAAGATTTACGACGAGCGTGAGTTCGAAAAAGCCTATGCCTGGACGCGCAAGAACTGCAAGGAGGGCAAGGACTGGAATCCCGCCAAGGCGCGTCGCGATTCGAAGCGCAAGGATCAGGAATGGGAAACGGTGGTGAAGATGACGATGATCGCTCGCGACCTGATGATCGGCAATCCGCGCTTGGCGGAACTCGGGTTCGGGGAGGAAGCGCTGGGGCATAATGCGATCGCCGGCGGTTTCCAGGGCCAGCGGCATTGGACGGATCATTTTCCGAATGGCGATTTCATGGAAGCGATTCTGACGTCATCCTTCGACTGGAACGGAATGCGGCCGCCGCTGATCTTTGCGACCGAGAACGATGCGTTGAACGGCGCCTGCATGTTGTTCGGTTATCTGTTGACGAACACCGCGCAGATCTTTGCCGATGTGCGGACGTATTGGAGTCCGGACTCCGTCAAGCGCGCGACCGGCGTGAAGCTCACGGGCAAAAGCGCGGGCGGTTTGCTGCATCTGATCAATTCCGGCGCGGCCACGCTCGACGGTTCCGGCCAGCAGAGCAGGGGAGGCAAGCCGGCCATGAAACCGTTCTGGGAAATCACGCAGGCCGAAGCCGACAAGTGCTTGAAAGCGACCAGTTGGCCGCCGGCGATTTATGAATACTTCCGCGGCGGCGGCTTCTCTTCGTGCTATCTCTCGAAGGGCGGAATGCCGATGACCATGTCGCGCATCAGCCTGGTGAAAGGGCTCGGACCGGCGCTGCAGATTGCCGAAGGTTGGTCGGTGGACTTACCCGCCAAGGTGCATCGAACGCTTGACGAGCGAACAAATCCGAGCTGGCCGACGACCTGGTTTGCGCCGAATGTCACGGGTCAGGGTGCATTCCGCGACGTTTACACCGTCATGAACAACTGGAGCGCCAATCACGGATCGATCAGCTACGGACACGTCGGTGCGGATTTGATTTCGCTTGCGTCCATGCTGCGAATTCCTGTCGCCATGCATAATGTGGCGGAGGAAAAAATCTTCCGTCCGAGCTCTTGGAATCTGTTTGGCGCTCAGGAACCGCAGGGTGCGGATTACCGCGCTTGCGCCAATTTCGGCCCAATCTACGGCTGAAAATTCACTGACCTCTGACAAGCATCGGCCGCCACCCGAATCGAGGGTTGCGGCCGATTTGCTTTGCGAAATCGCCGCCGTGCTAGGGATGCGGTTGAAGAGGGTTGACCCACCGGACAATTACTCTCTGCCGCCCTGACCAGCGTGGGCGTTGCCCCCATTTGCTGTTCCCCGTGTCCCATGCGAACCGTACTGATGGAGCGATCACCTTTGCAGCCATCAACAGAAAGGATTTATATGAAAATGCAACGACGACAGCGGGAAAATCGGGGAGCCGTACAACCGCAACACCAGGGCGGTGCTTCTCCGCTCGATGAGTTGAATCGGATCCGGAGTGAAATCAACCGGCTATTTGAAAATCCGTTTTCCGTTTTTGCCCCGAGCACGAGCTTCTTCGCCGGCTGGCAGCCGACCGTGGATATCTATGAGGACCATGAGAAAGCCACCGTTCGCGCTGAACTTCCTGGGATGAAGAAAGAGGACATCAATGTGGCGTTGGAAGGCAGCACGCTGACGATTTCCGGCGAACGCAAACTCGAAGAGGAAGAGCGTCAGGGCGACTCGTATCGCGCGGAACGCTTCTTCGGCCGATTCCAGCGGAGCATCACTTTGCCCCATTTGGTGGACGCCAATAAAATGCGGGCCACCTACAAGGACGGCGTGTTGGAAGTGATTTGTCCAAAATCGGAGGAAGCCAAACCCAAACAGATTCAGGTCAAAAGTTAAATCAAATTACCGGGCCAAAGGCACGGGAGGGAAAATAGTTTTATGAACGCTGTTACTGAAAATAGAGATCGGTCCGGGCAATCCGCGCAATCGGAACGCATGTTCGTGACACCGGCCGCCAATATATCCGCCACCAAAGAGGATTATCTCGTCGAGATCGACATGCCCGGCGTGAACAAGGAAGGATTGGAAGTCATGGTCGAAGGCAACGAGCTGACGATCATCGGCCGCCGCCAGACCGACATGCAGGATGGCGAGCTTTGTTATTGCGAGTCGGGCTTGTCTGATTTCCGGCGCATGTTCGAGCTCGGGCCGGACGTGGACACTTCCAAAATCAATGCCGAGATGAAAAATGGCGTGTTGAAGCTGCGTCTGCCGAAGAGCGAACGCGCCAAACCCAAACAGATCGAAGTCCAGGTGGCTTGATGCCAAGGCGGCAGGAATTTGCGATGGATGAATTCCTGCCGCGAACATCCGACCGGCCTCTTGGTCAGCCGTAGTAACGCCGGAGTGCGGGCGCAAGTTTTTGCACTTTCAACGTGTGTTCAATCTCGCTTGCCGAGGCATCGGAATGGCCGTCCAGATTCAGAATGCGACCGGCTTCCAACGCCGCGATCGGCAAACCATCGCGCAGTAGAATGCGGTTGCCGCCGATCGCTGTAACCCGCGGCCCGGGAGTTAAGACTCCGACCAGATTCAACGGATCGGCCGCGCTCAGGAGAATTAGATCGCCCGCGGGCTTCAGCTTGCGAATGGAACGCAAGCGTCCGATCGCATCCGGCAAGGCAAACTGTTCGCCGCTGACTCCATGGATGAAATAGCCGCCGCGAATTTCTCCACGCGCCTCGAGGCGACGATAAATTCGCCCGAGTTCAAACCACGACACCTTCAAGGATTCGCGTTCCAGCAATCGTCGGAACATCACGCCGTAACGTCGCAGCAGAGCCCGCGCGAAGGCTTCCAAGGCTTCATCACGCGCGTTGGAATTCTGGCTGGCTGCTGCAGCGGCGGGTCGCCGCAACAACGACCAACGCCCGGCAAACTCAATGCTCGTGATCGACCGATGATGTCGCTTGCGAGTGAGGTCGCCCAAAGGAGCGCGTTTCTCTTGAGGCATCAGCAGAGCGCGCAGCCCTTCAAAGCTGTCGGCGGTCACCCAACCCTGCGCCGTCAGTTCCCCCAACGCCTGCTCGACCCGTGATTGCAGCAGTCGGGTCCGTTGCACGATTTCACCGAAGAAAAGCGCGCCGCCTTCGCTCAGCGTGTTCAGCACGAGTTGGGTATCCGGCGAACACGCCGTCGGCGCGGATGAAGCCGAGAGTTCCAGCCAGTGCACGAGATGTTCCCGGGCAAACAAGGCAATTGGACTCGATCGCAACGGCGTGAATCCGCGTGCTTTGAGAGTTTGTGGCGGGGAAAGCCGGCCCCAGCCGAGTCGTCCGGAAAAGCAAAGCTGGTCCAGCCATGGCGGTGAATAGGATTTTACGCGCGAAGCCAGCACTGCCGGTTCCCAGGCGGCGGCCGGAAGTTCATAACCATCGAGCAGGTCCAGCACCGCTTCGACGCCCTGAGGCCCTTCGATTTTGTCCTCCTCGGACACATGCTGCCACGCGAGCAGAAAGCGCTGGAACTCGGCAATCGTGACCGGTTGAATTTCCGCTCGCAGCCGATTGAGGGTGAGCCGATGAATGCGCGCCAGCAATCGCCTGTCGCACCATTCCAGTTCTTGAATTCCCAGATGAAACTTGCCGCGCAAGGCAAATCCCTCGCCTTCCAGTGCCAGCAGCGCCGCTTCAATTTCACGGACCGGCAAATGGAAAAGCTCCGCCAATTGTATTGCGGTGATCGGCCCGGCAACTTCCATTCGTCCGCGAATCAGCTCGCGCAAGGCATCCGGGCGTTCCCATTTTCGTTTTGCTTCGGACTCGGGCGCAATGAGAGTGGGTTCAACGTTCGCCTGCGGATAAACTGCTTGAACCATGGGCCAGCGCTCCGCGGCAGTCAAAAATCCAATCGGCTCCGACATGCGTCCGGCCCGTTTGTGATCGGCCAAGGCATTGAGCAAAGAAGTCGCCTCTGGATGGCAACGTCGCGCTTCGTCCTCAGTCATCACGCCGAGCAGCAACAAAACTTCATGAAGTTCGTCCGCGTTCGCGGCCCGCGGCCAGGCTTCTTCACAAACGCGTTCGATCGCGGCCGGGTCGAGAATTCCCAAGCCGTCGCTGGCCGAGGAGTCGTTGGCGCGACGTGTGTAAACCGCTTGCGTGCGTCGCTCTTCCAACGGCGCGTTGTCCAAAAATGCGTACGGTCTCGCGTTTAGAATTTCGTGCGCCATGGGCGAAGGCTCCGGCAAATCCCGCGCGAGACAGCGAATTTCTCCGGCTTCAATCCGGCGCAACAAGGCCTCAAGCCCGTCGATGTCCATGGCCTCTGTCAGGCAATCGGCGATCGTCTGCTGAACGAGCGGATGATCGGGAACTTCACGATCGCCCGCGATGTTTTCGAGGCACGCCAGTTGGTCGGGAAACACCGCCGCCAGCAGGTTTTCCGATTCCATGCGTTGGATCGGCGGCGGAATTTTGCGTCCGCCGCGCTGGCGTGACAGGGCGAGTGAACGCGTGGCATTCCAGCGCCAGCGGATCGGGAACATCGGCGCGTCCAACAACGCTTGAACGAGGATCTCGCGCACGGTCCTGCTGTTCAAATAGCGAAACACTTCTTCAAGCGGGAACGAATGCTGCGTTCCGAGTGACAGCACAATGGCATCATCGGTGGCCACGCTTTGCAGTTCGAAATTGAAGGAACGACAGAACCGCTTGCGCAACGCGAGGCCCCACGCGCGGTTGAGCCGCGCACCAAACGGAGAATGCAAAACGAGCTGCATGCCGCCCGATTCATCGAAGAAACGTTCCATGATGATCGTGTTCTGCGAGGGCAGGGCGCCGAGCGCTTTGTAGGTGGCGTTGAAATAGTCGGCCAGTTGACGGGCACCACTTTCTGAAAGGGCGAATTCCGTTTTGAACCAGTCCGCTAGTTTCTCAAGTGTATTGGTGTTTGGGCCTGGTTCTGCCGAAAAGATCGTTAGTTGTTTTGCCACCTCGTCTCGCAAGTTGGCGACGGCTTGCGACAACTCCGCTGTTCGTGCGGGTGCTTCCCCGAGCCAGAACGGAATGCCGGGCGGCTGTCCGTGCGCATCTTCCACCCGCACAGTTCCTGCCACGATCTGCAGCACCTTCCAGGACGCATTGCCAAGTTGGAAGATGTCGCCGGCCATGCTCTCCACCGCGAAATCTTCATTGATGGTTCCCACGAATGTCTGGCTCGGTTCCACGACGACGCGGTAATCGGCGTTGTCGGGAATCGCGCCGCCGGAAGTCAGGGCAATGAGTCGGGACCCGCGCCGGCTGCGAACCCGATGGTTGACGGCGTCACGATGAATCAAGGCGGAACGGCGCCCGCGTTTGGTGCTGAAACCCTCGGCAAGCATTTGAAGAACATGATCAAACTCGTCTCGCGACAGATGGCGATAAGGATGAGCCGAGCGCACGACTTGGAAGAGTGCGTCCTCGGGCCAATCCTGATTCGCCGTGCTGGCAACGATCTGCTGGGCCAGAACGTCGAGAGGCTTTTCCGGAATGTGCAGGCGGTCCAGCTCGCCGCGCTGGACGCTGCGCAAAGCCGCCACCGACTCAACGAGTTCATCGCGGGTCAATGGGAACACTCTTCCCTTCGGTAAGCCCCCGCGACGATGTTCAGCTCGGCCAACGCGTTGCAGCAACGTGGCAATGGAACGCGTCGTGCCAATCTGGCAGACGAGATCCACGGAACCGATATCAATACCAAGTTCCAGCGAAGCAGTCGCCACCAGCGCCTTGAGTTCACCGCGCTTCAATCGGTTTTCTGCATCGAGCCGAAGTGTGGCGGAGAGACTGCCGTGATGCGAAGTGACGGCCTCGTGCCCCAGGCGTTCACAGAGGTGATGCGTGACGCGCTCGGCCATGCGGCGTGTGTTGACGAAGACGAGAGTGGTGCGATGCGCCTGGATCAATTCTGTGAGGCGCTGATAAACTTCCGTCCAAACCTCGTTGGACATCACGGCTTCCAGAGGCGAACCCGGCAGTTCGATCGCGAGGTCCATCGCCCGGGAATGCCCCACATCGACAATCTTGCACCTCGCACGGCCGGACTTGTCCTGGCCTTGGGTGCCGACGAGAAATTGCGCGACTTCCTCGATCGGGTTTTGCGTGGCCGAAAGACCGATGCGTTGCAAGGGACCTTTAACCAGCGCCGCGAGCCGTTCCAGGCTGAGGGCGAGGTGAGAGCCGCGGCGGCTGCTGACGACCGCGTGAATTTCATCGATGATCACTGTTTTCACCGTGGCAAGCGTGCGCTGTCCGGACTCGGAAGTGAGAAGGAGATAAAAGGATTCTGGCGTGGTAACCAGAATGTGAGGCGGTTTCTTCGCGATCGCCAGTCGGGCAGCGGCGGGTGTGTCGCCGGTGCGAACCGCCGAGCGCACGGAGATATCTTTGCCTTTGGCGCTTTTCAGCTCCGCGCGGATTTCGGCCAGCGGTTCTTCGAGATTTTTGTGAACGTCATTGCTCAAGGCTTTGAGCGGCGAGATATAGAGAACGTGGGTTTCGTCCTGGAGTTTTTCTTCCAATCCAAGCCGGAAGAGCTCGTCCAGAGCGGCCAGGAACGCGGCGAGGGTCTTGCCCGAGCCGGTGGGCGCGGCGATGAGTGTGTGCGCACCGGATTGAATCGCGGGCCAGCCTTGCTGCTGCGGCTCCGTCGGCGAGCCGAATTTCCGCTTGAACCAGCGGGCGATGACCGGATGGAACTGAAACTGTTGCATCGATCTTACCATACGCTTTCGGCCTCCGATTTCAGGTTAAATGTGCGGCGATGCGCTCTGTCGGGCGGCGCGTGGCAGCGGAATGCCATAAAGGCTGACCGTCTCAATCCAGGAAACAACGACGCACGCCAGCAGCGCGAATCCTGTCGATGCCATGCTGCTTAGCCGAGCCGTATTGATTCGGATTCGATGACGATTTTTGGGGGCGCCGCAACGGTTTGATTCGTGAGATTTCGAGTTTTGTTGCCGGTTCCGCTATTTAACTGGTTTCGCCAAGATGTTCCATGCAAGATGTCTCCATGAGCAAAATCAAGCGTTCCCGTAGCGTTGCTTTACCACCGCTTGAAACGGGTCAGGTGTGGCGCATGGCCGAAATGGATCTGCAAGTGGGCATGATCGGCAAACGACTGGTGCACTACAAACTCGCCAAACCCAACGCCGTCCGCATTCCCAACTCCTGCAGCGGCATCGCGACGGTGGAGACTTACTTGAAAGCCAACAAGGCCGTTCTGCTCAAACGCTGATCGATCGTTTCCGTTCCTTCCCGACTGCTTCCTCTCCGAGTTCTCCGGCCGCTGCTTGCGGCTGTTTTGACCTGCAAAATCAGCGCAGCCATTGGCAAGCTGCGGTTAGCCCCTGTTTGGTTTGCGGGGAGAATACGATCCGCCTATGAAGATGAATCGGAATGCTGAGGTGCGATGGTCAAGGGGCGAAGAGGTGTTGCGCGATCCTTTGCGGAATAAGGACACCGCCTTCACGCTGGAAGAACGCCAGCAACTCGGGCTGCACGGCTTGTTGCCGCCGACGGTCCTGACCATCGAACAACAGGTCGCGATGGGCTTGGAGCATATTTTTTCCAAGAACGAACCGCTGGAGCAATACATCGGGCTCATGGCCATGCTGGATCGCAACGAGACGCTGTTCTATCGGATGCTAGTGGAAAATATCGAGCGGCTTGCCCCGATTGTTTACACCCCCACGGTTGGTCTCGCCTGCCAGCGTTACAGCCATATCTATCGACGGCCGCGCGGGCTTTTTATCACCCCGGCTGACCGGGGACATATCGTCGAGCGATTGCAGAATTTTCGACCGCATGACATTCGCTTGATCGTCGTCACTGACAACGAACGCATTCTGGGCCTTGGCGATCAAGGCGCTGGCGGCATGGGAATCTCCATTGGCAAAATGATGCTCTACACGGCCGGCGCAGGGATTCATCCGTCGCTTTGCCTGCCGGTCAGTCTCGATGTGGGGACCGATAATCCGGCGCTGTTGAATGATCCTGTTTACCTGGGCTACCGTTCGCGGCGTTTGCGCGGCGCCGAATACGATTCGCTGATCGAAGAATTTGTTCGTGCGGTCAAGCGCGTCTTTCCGCATGCGTTGTTGCAATGGGAGGACTTCAAGAAGGGAAACGCGCTGAACCTCATGGACCGCTATGCCGCGCGGTTGCCGAGTTTCAACGACGACATTCAAGGGACGGCCAGCGTGACCCTGGCAGGAGTTTTCACCGGCCTAAAAGTCACGGGGCAAAGCCTGTGCGATCAACGCTTTCTCATGGTGGGCGCCGGTGCGGCGGGGTTTGGGATCGGGCACCTGCTGCAAACGGCCATGCGAATGGATGGACTCAGCGAATCCGAGGCGCGTGCCCGGCTGCTGTTTTCCGATTCGTGCGGCATGGTCCATCTTGGCCGAGCCGATCTCGAAAAACACAAGCAGGCCGTGGCGTGGTCCAGCGAGCAGTTGGCGGCGAATGGTTTCAAAGAACCGTTGCCAGCCACTCTCGAGGAGATCATCGCGGCGTATCGTCCGACCGTGCTGATCGGCACCACGGGACATCCGGGCGACTTCACTCCGAACGCGATTCGTCGGATGGCGGCGGGATGCGAGCGGCCGCTGATTTTTCCATTGAGCAATCCAACCAGCAAAATCGAATGCACACCGCTGGAAGCGCTCGCTTATTCCCAAGGGCGCGCCCTGGTTGCCACCGGATCGCCGTTCGAGCCGGTTAGCTTTGACGGCAAGGAACACGTGATCGGCCAATGCAATAATGCGTTTATCTTCCCCGGCCTGGGCCTCGGCGCGCTGATCAGTGAAGCCGGGCGCATCACCGATTCGATGTTCCTGGCGGCGGCACAAACGTTGACGGAGTTTACCTGTTCACAGGCGGATTGGAACGGTGCCTTGTATCCTAGCCTGCAGCATTTGCGAACCATCAGCCGGCAGATCGCGTTGAAAGTGGCGCAGACCGCACGGGACGAAGGCTATGCGAATTTCATGAGTGACGAAGCGCTTGAAACCGCGCTGGATGAATTTATGTGGTTCCCGAGTTACCCATCCACTTCGCCAGCGACTGCCGCCAAAACTCCCATCGCTGCCTGACGATACTGGCAGAGGAAACGCACGTGGCCGAAGCCTCTTTTCTGAGCTGGCGAGTCTACTTGCGATGCTTGGCCAGGAAGCCAGGCTCAGTCCCGGCCAGGTCATTGCGGCGTTGCGTGGCGATGAGTTCGCCGTAGACGCGCGCATCGCGCAGCATCATTTCCAGACGCTTCTTGAAGGTGTCATTCACGATCTGCTCGTCCTTGAAATCCTGTTCGGAAAAAGAAACGGCGTAAGGCAGTGTCCAGGCGTAGCATTGCCGGGCAACCGTCCGAAGCTGATCGATCACGGTCAACCCTTTTTCATGCGAGGCGACGACCGGGACAAACAGCTTTCCCGCGAACTCGTGCCAGAAGTGGTCGAGGAAATTCTTGAGCGTGCTGCTGATGCTGCCGTGGTAATCCGGCGTGCCGAGAATGATCACATCGGCCTGATGAACGCGCTGCTGCAATCCCTTGAATCCGCTCGCGGCGTATGACGTGTCGGGATTATAGAGCGGCAGCGGTTCGAGCTGGAGATCAAGAAAATCGACGGCGCAGCCCCTGGCGGAAAGCTCGCGCGCGATTTCGGTGGAGACGATGCGTATCACCGACTTGACTCGCGGGCTGCCCGATACGACGAGCACATTCAAAGGTGTTTCAGACATTTTAAAAAGCGAATGAGACGGGCGGCTGTAACGTTCAGATTCCCAAACCCAGCAGGCGAGCGGCACGAACGAATCCGTAAGCCAGCGCCGCGCTGACTGGCAGCGTGAGAATCCACGCCCAGATAATGCGTTCGGCAACGTTCCATTTCAAAGCGTTCAAACGTTTGGCGGCACCGACTCCCATGATGGCGCTGGTGATCACGTGTGTTGTGGACACGGGCATTCCGAAAGCGGCGGTGCCGAGCAGCACGGTTGCGCCCGCGGTTTCGGCCGCGAATCCGTTCACCGCCTGAAGTTTGACCAGCTTGTGGCCGAGGGTTTTGATGATGCGCCAGCCGCCTGCTGCGGTTCCGGCGGCCATCGTCAACGCGCAGAGGACTTTGATCCACATGGCAATCGTCTGGTGTTTGGGATCGGCCGCTTCGGGCATTCGAAGGAAGCTCAGCCAGGCCGGCAGTTGATCGAAGGTTCCGGCCTTGGTTGCGGCCACGAGCGCCAGCGCGATGATGCCCATCGTTTTCTGCGCGTCGTTGGTGCCATGGCTGAATCCCATGTAAGCGGAACTGAGCAACTGCGCCTTGCCGAACACGCGGTTGACCGTGCGCGGACGCCATTTTTGCAGCAAAAGGTAAAGCGCCACCATTAATACAAACGCGATCAACAATCCCAAAATCGGGGAAATGATCATCGGGATGACCACCTTGTAAAGCACGCCGCCGCCCGTCCACCATGGCGCGCCTGCCGCCGGCGCTTTCATCCAGATGATCGCGTGATAATTGTTCTGCGCCGTTGCAAAGGCCGCACCGCAAAGACCGCCCACGAGTGCGTGGCTTGAGCTGGACGGCAGACCGAAGTACCAGGTAATCAGGTTCCAGGCAATCGCCGAGGTGAGTGCGCAGATGAGCATGGGCGATGAGGCTGCTGCGGGGATGAAGTTCGAGTCAACCAGACCCGACGCAATCGTGCTGGCCACCGCGCCGCCCACCATGGCGCCCAGCAGATTGGTCACGGCGGCTAGAAGAATTGCCTGTCGCGGTGTCAGCACTTTGGTGCCGACCACGGTGGCAATGGAATTCGCCGTGTCGTGAAACCCATTGGTATAGGTAAAGATCAGCGCCACCAGGATGACCGTGAAAACCAGGAACATGGCGCGTCAGGAGTTTTTCAGAGCGATGTGCGAAATGACGTTGCCCGCATCGCGGCAGCGATCGACAACTTTTTCCAGCAGTTCGTAAAGATCTTTCAAGACGATGACCTTGATCGGATCGTGCTTCCCGCTGAACAGATCTTTGAAAATCGACATGATCGTGTTGTCGGCTTCGCCTTCGATCTGCTGCAACTTGGCGTTCAGGCTGCGGATTTCCTCCAGGTTCACACCCTTGTGCAGGCTCTTGACCATGGCGACGACCGTCAGCGTGGCTTGATCGAGCGCCGCGATCTGGGGGGAGAAATCCACGCCGCGAACGTGCTGGGCGGCAAGCAGCGCGCGTTCGCCGAATTTCTCAACCGTCTTGGGAATTTTATAAAGCGCGTTGGAAAGCGCCTCAATGTCTTCGCGCTCCATCGCCGTGACGAACGTGGTGTAGATCGCTTCCGTGATCTCGCGGGTGATCTGCTTGTCCTTGCGACGCGCGATGGCGAATTCCTCCACTGAAGCCGGTTGGTCCAGTGCCTTGCTGAGTTTTATCAGGGTTTGAACACTGTTGCGCGCTTCCTGGGCGCTGGCTTCCAGCAGCCCAAAAAACAGATCTTCTTTGCCGAGCAGTCTTTGGAGCGAAAACATAGTGCGCCATTTTCTACACAACGCACCGGCAAAGCGCATCAAAAATTATCCGGCCCACGGGCCGCCCCGACCGCGACAAGCGCTGTCAATTTGTCGTTCGCCGCACCGGAAACTCAAAATGTGACGGCTGCCGAAAGTGGTCTCCTTGAAGTTGATGCGCGCGCCTCACCGGGCGCTTGCGGTTTTTTTCCCAATGAGCCAGCAGTTGGAGGAATGTGCGCGGCGTTCGAGCGCTGATTCCGATCTTCTGGTTTTGCATTTTTTATTGCGATGGAAATGGGCTGTGATCACACACGAAAGACCACAGCCCGTTTTGGTTTGCATTGTCCTGTGAGAGGACATTTGCGCTGGGTTCGTTCCCATCGCGGCGCTATTCAATCGAGAACACGCGGCAGGAAGGTGTCGCCACGGTTACGATTCGGAAAACCCGGCGACGTTCGGCAATGGCTCATCCGCTTGTGCGATAAAACCACAAGGAAAAGAAGCTTTCCAAAGAGCGGTCGTGTTCGCTCGCACTCAGTCGGTGAGAGTGTGTAACGGAATCGTAACCGGTTCGCCGTTTGTCTGTAATTTGAGCGCGCCAATCTGTGGCCCATGATTTTGCAACCGTGGCGCCTGGCGCTTTTACTGAGTGTGGTTTGGATCGCATCCGTTCGCGCGGAAAGTCCGTTGAACGAAACGCGTTCCACGCTCGAGAAGTGGGTGGAAACGCGCCAGTTGATTTCCAAAACCCGAGCCGACTGGCAGTCAGACAAGGAGATGATCGAGCAATCGCTTCTCCTCTTGCAACGCGAACTCAAGTCAGTCGATGAACAGATGGCGCGGCTCGGAACCAACAGCACGCAGGTGGACAAGGAACGGCTTGAAGCCGAAGCGCTGCTTAAGTCCTCAAACGAAAGTCTCGATCGCTCCAGGCAGTTCGCCACTGACTTAGCCGCTCAAATCAACCAGCTGGCGCCGCGTCTGCCAATGCCGTTGCAGGATATCATCAAGCCGCTCATGAACCGTCTGCCGGCGGATCCCGCAAATACCAAAATGGCCGCGACAGAACAGATGCAGGTGATCGTCGGCGTCTTGAATGAACTGGATAAGTTCAACAACGCGATTTCGGTTTTCAGCGAGAAACGCAAAAACCAAAAAGGCGAAGAGGTTGCAGTCGAGACGCTCTATGTCGGTCTGGGCGCCGCGTATTTCGTGAACGAGACCGGGGACTTCGCTGGAACTGGAATTCCCGGAGCGAACGGTTGGGAATGGAACACGCAGCCTTCACTTGCGCCGGCGATCCGTGAGGTGGTTCAAGTCTATCGCAACGAGCGCCCGGCCCGCTTCGTTTCGCTCCCCGCCACGATTCGCTGAGCTCATCAACTTTGAATCTACAATGAAACGTTTGCTCCTTTTTTTACTCTTGTCAGCGCCACTCGTTTTGCGCGCGCAGAGCGTCGATGACTTGGCTTCCGGCGCCGCCAAAGACCTTCAAAACGCGTTGACGGATTTGTCGGCTGTGCGGCAAGAGATCGAATCGGAACGGCTTCCGCTTGGCCGACAGCTCAGCGATTTGGAACAGAAGCTTTCTGATCGCAAGGCCGAGTTTTCCCGCGCGCAACGTTTCCAGGAAAATCAACTGGTCGAACTCAACGCGCTCAAAGCCGAAGCCAAGCAACGCGCGGAGGAAGTGAAATACATTGATTCACTGCTCGGCGAATACGCTCGCGCGTTTCGGTCGCGGCTGAACTTTGCGGAGGAACCGCGTTACCGCGCGTTGTTTGAAACGATTGACAAGGCGGCGGCCGACGCTGACCTGCCAGCCGTGGAGAAGTTTTCGCAGCGGTCCGCTCTGCTTACGGCGGCGTTGCAACGTGGCGAAAGCGCTCTGGGCGGAGAACTGTTCGATGGCCAGGCGCTCGACGCGCAAGGCCGTGTTCAGCCGGGCAAAGTGGCGCTGATCGGACCGGTGGCGACTTTCTCCAGCGCGTCGGGCGACAACGCGGGTTTGTTGCAGCAGGAATTGAACAAGGCTGATCCGACGGTGGTGATGCCGGACGGCAAGATGGATGAAGGCAGCCGCGCATTGGCCAGCACGGGGTCCGGCGAATTGTCGTTGGACGCCACCCTGGGCAATGCGTTCAAGCTCTCGGCGCTGCATGAAACGCTTTACCACAAGCTGGCGCAGGGCGGCTTGATCATGATTCCGCTGCTCGGGCTTGGGCTCACCGCATTGGTCATCGCCTTTTTCAAATGGCTCCAGTTTGCAAGGGTGCGTGTGGCGACCGAAGCGGACCTGCAAAAAGTTCTGCGCCTGCTCGAAGGTCGCGAACGGGAAAAAGCGATCGCCTACTCGCGCACGATTCCTGGAGTCGCGGGCAATCTGCTCGCAACGGCGGTCGAACATTCCGACGAAAAGAAGGAATACATCGAGGAAATTCTTTACGAGAAGATGCTTGGAGCTCGCGCCCGATTGGAACGTGGCCTCGCGTTTCTCGCGCTCTCGGCCACAACCGGTCCGCTGATGGGATTGCTTGGAACGGTCATGGGCATGATCGCGACTTTCAAGATGATTTCCAGCGTCGGGAGCGGCGATCCCAAGCAACTGGCCGCAGGCATTTCCGAAGCGCTGATCTGCACAGCGACGGGCATGGCGGTGGCGATTCCTTCGCTGCTCTTGCATGCGTTTCTCAGTCGCAAGGCCAAAGGCATTATCGGAAGCATGGAGCAGACGGCGGTTGGCTTCATCAACGGTGTTCCGGATGCGGGAGAAAAAGCGACGTTCGCCTGAGTCACACGCGACCTTCAACCCTAACCATAAACTCTCAATGAATGCTGCCTTAGAACAGATGTTGCACACCTGGTCCAACGGAGGTTGGGTCATGGCTGCCTTGGCCAGTGTGGCTTTGATCGCGTATGCCACTGCCGCGCATCTCCTCATTTTCTTGTATCACCGCGGACTGACTCGAGTCACGGACGCGGACATTCGCGGCTGGGTCACTGATCCGACTCACGCGCCGAATGCGATTCGCGAGCTGATTCGCTACACGCAGGATGAAGTCCATTCGCTCAAGGACATCGAGGGACGCTTTCGCGAAGTGGAAGCCGCGAAAATTCCCGAAGTCGATCGACGGCTGGCGTTCGTCAATGTGCTGGTCGTTTCCGCGCCGTTGTTTGGATTGCTGGGAACGGTGCTCGGGATGTTGCTGACTTTCAAGGCCATTGGCGTTGGCGGCAGTTCCACGTCGGACATCATCGCCAAAGGCATCAGTGAAGCGCTCGTCGCCACGCAGACCGGCATGATGGTGGCGATTCCCGGGCTCTTGCTGGCTTACATTGCAAAACGCTGGCGCAGTGAATACGTCGCGTTCCTGGCGCGGTTGGAAGGGATCACATTGCGGCACTTTCGTCCGGAGTTCCACGGCATGACGCGAGTCTTCGTTCACAGCCAGATCGTGGGCAATGAAATGACTTCGACCCAAACACACATTTCGCAACCGTTCCCCGCATGAGATTTCGTCGCACCCTTGCCGAACCGGAAGAGCCGATTGAGCTGAACCTGATTCCGCTGATCGACATCATCATGTTCCTGCTGATTTTTTTCATTTCGACCACGAGCTTCATCGAGGAGCCCGGTGTCAAGGTGGACAAGCCGCAGGCCGCCAGCGCCAAGCAGTTGGAAAAGAACAGCATCCTCTTCGCGGTGACGCCGGATGGGAAAATTGCTTACGGCGGAAAAGAGATCGGGCTGGGCGGAGTTCGGCCCACAGTGAAACGGCTCTGCGCCAAGGAAGCGTTGCCCGTCGTGATTCAGGCCGACGAAAACGCGCGCTCCGGCATGGTGATCCGCGTGATTGATGAAGCCAAGCTGGGCGGCGCGAAGGACGTGAGCCTGGCGACTGAAAAAGGCTAACTCCGCTCTCTTTGGCAATGCGCAAAGTCTATCACAGCAAAAG
>JBQCEJ010000354.1:0-6182 GCA_051960355.1 Verrucomicrobiota bacterium
CCAGCCAAGCACGATATCGCCGCCGGTGCGCGAACCGTTCATCAGGCCCGCGCCTTCGATCGGCAATCCCCAGCAGCCAAGAAGGTAACGATCCGATCCGATCGCGGAACGAATGGAGCGCAGCGTTTCACGATAGAGCGCCGGTGCGTCGTTCCGCGGTTGGTGCATGAACGCTTGTTTCTTGGCGTATTCCTCGACGACGATCGGCTGGCCATCGATTTTAAAATAGTCGTACCCCTCGTGGGCGAGCGATGCGAAGAGATTGATCATGTAACCCGCCGCTTCAGGCGCGGTGGGATCAACCAGATATTTTCCTTCCCAAGTGTCGGAAGCGCTGGTGCCGTCCGGTTGGAGCAAAAACAAACCATGATGATTGCTGACGACCTGCGGATTGCTCTGGCCATGCGGCGCGATCCAGAGGCCGGGTGTTAGACCGCGCGATTTGATGTGGCGCGCAAGGTCTTTAAGACCGAGCGGAAAGCGCTCTGAGTTCACGTGCGTCCAGTCTCGTTTGCCATCAGGGCCGCCCAAACCCTGCCAACCGTCGTCGATCTGAACGTATTGCGCGCCGTAGTCCTTGAGATTGGCAGCAATCCAATCAGTGTTGCGCTTCACCTCGTCGGCGTTGAGGCGTGTGTAATAGAAATACCAGGTGCACCATCCTGAAGGCGGCAGCGGAAAGTGGTTCTTGTCCATCGGCTCATAGAACTTCACGCCAAGCATGTCGCGAAAATAATGAGCCTTGGTCGAGCCGTCCGCGAGTTTCACTTCATCCTTGGCAGGATCAAAAATCCCTTGAGCCAACGGCGTCTGGACATCGCCCAGGGTCATCACCCACAGGTCTTTGTTCGCGCCGTCTTGAATGCGGCAGGGAATCGGTCGCGGCCAGTCGGACGAATCAGACGCCGCACCTGAGGCGGCAT
Source organism: Verrucomicrobiota bacterium (assembly GCA_051960355.1). Lineage (GTDB taxonomy): Bacteria > Verrucomicrobiota > Verrucomicrobiia > Limisphaerales > DASXHY01 > DASXHY01. Next base: position 924 of record JBQCEJ010000354.1, read on the forward strand.
ACAGTTGCAAGCCGAGCGCTGAACAGAGCAGGGTGGGAAGGAAGCTGGAAAATGGGCGGGGTCGCGGATTGAGAGGTTTTTTTGCGCTGATGAGCACTTCGAATCAGGGCTGCCCATTCGGCCGGATGCCCCAGCAAAACGGGTCGTTGTCGTTGAGGAGCAAAGTCGTCTCTGCGTTGACGTGCGCCGAGCCGGTGATGATCGGCAGCACTTCGCCGCGTTCACGATTGAGCCAGCGGAATTTCCCGCTGAAGCGACTCCCGAGAATGCTTTCTTGAACCCAGGTTTCCCCTTCGGCCAGTTTGCCGTCCGCCGCCAGACACGCAATTTTAGCGCTCGTGCCCGTGCCACAAGGAGAGCGGTCGTACGCCTTTCCAGGACACAGGACGAAGTTGCGGCTTTGGGATCCGGGCGATCCGGAGGTGAAGAGTTCAACGTGATCAACTTCTGGAAAACCTTGCGCGTTGACCGCCTGGCGAATGCGCCAGGTGAAGTTGGTAAGCGTTTCAACGTTCGGGAGCGTCAGTTCGCATCCGTGTTCGCTCACCAGAAAAAACCAATTGCCGCCCCAGGCGACGTCGCCACTGATTTTTCCAAAGCCCGGAACGTCCACACTGGCGGCTTTTGCGGTGCGTCGGCTGGCAACGTTGGCCACCGAGACTTCACCGTTGGGATGCAGTGTGGCCGTGATCACACCGACCGAGGTTTCAATCTTGTGATCGCCCGGTTCAATCCTGCCGAGATGCGCCAGGGTCGTGATCAATCCGATTGTGCCGTGGCCGCACATTCCGAGGTAACCGACGTTATTGAAGAAGATGACGCCTGCGGTGCAGCTCTGATCCTGCGGTTCAACCAGCAACGCTCCCACCATAACGTCCGAGCCGCGCGGTTCGTTGACGACGGCGGAGCGGACATTGTCATGCAGATCGCGGAAAACTTGCAGCCGGTCGGCGACGGAGCCCGTGCCCAGTTCGGGTCCGCCGGCGACGACAATGCGCGTGGGTTCGCCGCCGGTATGCGAATCAATGACGGAGATTTTTTTCATTCAACCGCGCAGAAGGTAAACAAGGTTGTTTCCGCTTGGGAATTTTCGGGCGGCTCGCAATGCCGTCATGGATGATTTTCAGGACGCGCTTGCGTTCTTCGCCGGTGAGCGGTTGACGCGGCGCGCGCACCCATTCAGAGCCGAGGCCGCATTCCTGCACAGCCAGTTTGATGTATTGCACGAACTTGGTGCTGACATCGAGGTGCAGCAGCGGTGTGAACCAGCGATAAAACTCGCGCGCCTTTTCCCATTCGCCCCGGCGCGTCAGTTCCCAAAAATATTGGTTTTCTGCCGGAAACGCGATCCCGCTGCCAGCCACCCAGCCATCGATTCCCAGCACGCTGGCTTCGAGCGCGAGGTTGTCCACGCCAGTGAAAAGCGCGTAACGATCGCCCACGGCATTGTGCAAATCGGTGATGCGGCGGACATCGCCCGAGCTTTCTTTGATTGCGACAAATTTTTTCTCGTCGGCCAGTTGCGCGAACATCTCGGGTGTGATGTCGTTGCCGTAGCTGATCGGGTTGTTGTAGATCATGATGGGCAAAGCGCTGGCCTTGGCGACCGTGCGGAAGTGAACCATCGTCTCTCGCGGATCGCCTTTGTAGAGCATTCCGGGCAGGACCATGATGCCATCCACGCCGAGTTCTTCCACGTCGCGCGCAAAACGGCAGGCTTCGGCGGTGCTGGTTTCGGCCACGCAGCTCATGACCGTGACGCGTCCGTCAACGGCTTTGAGCATTTCTTGAATGATCAGGCGCTTTTCGTCGCCGGTGAGTGGCTGGTTCTCACCCAGTGATCCGAGGAAAATCAGCCCCGTCACGCCCGATTGGATCAGGGCTTCGGCGTGCCGTGCCGTTGCGTCGAGGTCTAGGGATTGATCCTTTTTGAGTTGAGTGGTTATCGCGGGGAAAACTCCGCTCCAATAGGGTTTGGTCATAAATAGGTTTGCGTGAACCCTTGCGGTTCATCAGGTCTTCGATCTGCTCGGCTTCAATTGGAATCTGGGCCATGAGGTCCAGGTTGCCAGCGTCCTGCACCAGAATGTCGTTTTCCAGGCGGACTGCAAATCCTTCCTCGCGCACGTAAATGCCGGGCTCGACGGTGATGACCCAGCCGGGTTGGAATGGTTCCACGGTGAGGGCGACGTCATGGACATCCAATCCGAGCGGATGACCGACTCCGTGCATGAAGTATTTGCGGAACGCGGGTTCCTCCGGATGCTGCTTCTTGATGTCGGACATTTTCAGCAGACCCAAATCCACCAGTTCCTTTTCGACAAATCCTTCCGCTTCCTTCTGCCACTCTTTCGGCAGTTTGCCTGGCGTTGCGGCCTGGCTGACGGCGCGCAAAACCCGCAACACGGCGTTATAGACCTGTTTCTGGCGACGTGTGAAACGGCCGCTCACCGGGATGGTGCGTGTGAGGTCGGCATTGTAATTGGCATAACTGGCGGCGACATCGAGCAGCAGTAGTTCGCCGTTTCGGCAGGGTTGGTCGTTTTGTAGATAGTGCAGGGCGCAGGCGTTCAACCCGGAAGCAATGATCGGGCTGTAGGCAAACTGTCCACCCCGCCGGATAAATTCCCGCGCCAGTTCGGCTTCCACTTCCATTTCGTTGATCCCCGGTTTGACCACCTTGCAGACGCGGCGAAAACCGGCTTCGGTGATGTCGCAGGCTTTTTGGATCAGGGCGATTTCGGTCGGGGACTTCACTGCGCGCAGGGTGTGCATCAGCGGCGCCAAACGCCGGTAGGCGTGAAGCGGATACTGCGCTTGTGTCTCGCGTACAAAGCGCGCCTCGCGGGTTTCGGCCACGATCTGGGCGCGCTTATGTTCATTTGAATTCAGATACACGTGCTGGCATTCGCACATCAGCCGGTGAAAAATGGCGGGAAAATCCGCGAGCCATTCGACGGAACTCACTCCGGAAATGCGTTTCGCTTCTTCTTTGGAAAGCTTGCGGCCTTCCCAGGTTTCCATCAGCGGATTCGGCTGGCGGAGGAAGAGAATTTCCCGGTGCTTCTCTTCATGCGCGTCGGGGTAGAGCAGCAGCCGGCTTTCCTCCTGTTCGATTCCCGTGAGGTGGAACAGATCGGTGTTTGGCTTGATGAGAAATGTGCCGTCGCCATTCGTTGGCAGGATGTCGTTGTTATTGACCACGGCCAGCGAATGGGCGGGCAGCAACCGTTTCAGGTTGGCCCGGTTCTCGATGAACAGTTGAGGGTCAATGGGAGCGTATCTCATAACATCTTGGCTTTTGCCTGCCGATTCATCGCAGGTTTATGATCAACGCTAAGCCGCTCGGCGTCTTGGTTTTAATTCACGTGGCTGCGGTGAAATTTAACCAAATCCCCGATGGCGTTCCTCCGTGCCTTCGAGAGTCGATGGAGCGGTACAAAAAAACTCCCGGGCGGAGGAACCCGGGAGCGGGGAACTTCCCACTAATCTGGATCAGCTCTGGCGGCGGCTGCGGAAGGCAAAAAGCAGCGAGCCGGCGATGCCCAACAAACCCAGGGAGGACGGTTCAGGGACAGGGCTTGCCTCAACAATCTGGAGGCCCGCGAGGCCTTCCATCTTCCAGCCGGTTTGGTTGGGATCACTGCTCGTGAGCGTCAGGTTGGCGGCAGTCAGTCCGGAAAAGACGAGATAGTTGCCGCCCAAAACCGCCGCATCCGCATCGCTCGAGGCCGTTGCGTAGCTGCTGGTCTGGTACTGTTGATAACCGGTCAGTTGACCGCCGGACGTGGGCCCGCGCAGGCCGTAGAGCGTCGTGCCACCCTGCGACTCCGTCCAGGTCTGGATTTCGCCGCCATTATTCATATAGAAGGCGTTGTAATAAAGGTAAACGTCATAGGTTGCGTACGGGATGCTGCTGAGGGAGATCGTCGCGTTCCCGATCGGGTCGCCTTCGTGGGCGAGGAAGTTTGAATACATATCTTTGCGATCATCGCCGGGATCATTGAAGGTGTTTCTCAACCAGCCTGTGGATGACAAGCTGAGGGTAGTTGCGGCGCCGGAGCTGTTGAGCAGAGAGCTGCCCGACGGATTATCCACCGTTGTCAGGTTGTTCCAGTTTCCGGCATTGACCACCCCCGCGCTTCCCAGCACGTCGTCGGTGTTGTTCATGCCGCCGACGTTGATGCTGATGACTTCTCCGGCCTGGAGTTGTCCAACGGTTAGCAAGGCGACTGCGGCGCTGGCAATAATCTTTGGGTTGAGTTTCATGATAATGCTGTTTCGGTTGGCTGGTTGTGATAGTTGGATCCTCGTTTTTTGGAATACACTCGGCAGAATAGTTTAGTCGGCCCCAAAACGTCTTGGTCCTATTTAACTCTGCGGCTGTGAATTTGGACCAAGTCGAGTCGTTTGGTTTCCGTACTTCTGAGGACTTTCACTGCGAAATGGACCCAGCGCGAGGGCTGCGGTGCGCCGTTAATTTTCCACCGGCTTTCGTCAATGGCGAGGTAGTGCGGGTTGCAGGCGCCTGATACCTATGATGTGCAACCTGACCTGTGATCGCTGACTTGCTTTTTAAATCGTTCGTGCGCGGCAAAACTTCCAGTTCGCCGCTGCCGGCTGGCTATGAACGGCTATTCGATCATCTTCCTGAAACGGTTTTCTTTCTGAAGGATGCGGAGGGACGCTATCGAGGTGTCAATCAGACACTCGTGAATCGCTGCGGGCTGCGCGGAAAGGGCGATTTGCTGAACCGCCGGGTTCATGAAGTCTTTCCCGCCAAACTGGCGGAGCGGTACGCGGCGCAGGATCAACAGGTGCTCGCGACGGGCACTCCGATCATCGACCGGCTGGAACTGCACTGGTATGAGCGGCGCCGTTTTGGCTGGTGTTTGACCACCAAGTTGCCGCTGCGGGATGAGGCTGGAACGATTGTGGGATTGTTTGGGATATCCCGCGATCTGCGGGTGCCAGATGATCGGAAAACAATTCCGGCAAGTCTGGCCGCGACGCTGGAGTATCTGGAAACGCATTTTGCCGATGCGGTATCGCCGACCTCGCTGGCGACTCATGCCGGATTGTCGACGGTCCGTTTTGCGCGGCTGATCAAACGAATCTACCAGCGGACGCCACATGAGTTGATCACCCAGACGCGGTTGGCGGCAGCGGCCCGCTTGCTGACGGAAACTCATCGTTCGGTGGCGGAGATCGCGCTTGACTGTGGTTTTTATGATCACAGCGCCTTCGCGCGCGCTTTCC
>JBQCEJ010000355.1:0-4532 GCA_051960355.1 Verrucomicrobiota bacterium
GCGTCTCGCGCGGCATTCCAAATCCCGGGCGATTGCAGCTGTCCGTTCAGATATAGTTTCTGCACCGTGAGGGCGACGCCGTTGTCCACCGCCATAACACCCACCAGTGAAACGGTGGCGTTCGTGGCCATGGCTGTGCCGTTCTGAATGGTACAGTTCGCGCCCGCTGACACCGTCAAGTCTCCCGAGCCCAAGGCGCCCGTGGCGTCAACCAGCAGTGTGCCACCGCTCACCAGCGTCCCGCCGCTGAACGTGTTCACTCCGGAAAGCGTCAGCGTGCCTGTGCCGGATTTGGTGAAGCCACCAGCACCCGAAATTTCGCCGCTGTAGGTTGTGGTCGATCCATTGGCGCCGACGTCGATGGAATTGCCGCCGAGGTCGAGCGCATCCGCGCCAGTGAGTCCACCCAAGGCATAAGTATTGAAACCGGAAACCGCAAACGTGACCTCCTGCGCTCCACCTGCCGCGCCAGTGTTCAACGTGCTGTTTTGCAGTGCAGCGACATTGGCCAAAGCCAAGCGCGCCGCTCCCGTAGCTCCCGATTGAGCGCTCAGCAGGGTCTCGCCGGAATAGGTGTTCGCACCGCCGAGTCTCAGCGTTAACGTGCCGCTGGTCAGTCCCGGCGCCGCCAGTGTCAGGCCGCCGGTGCCCGTCACCGCGCCGTCGATTGCCCAGGATTGAACAGCTGTGGCGCAATTCGGGTTAACCGTCAGCGTGAATGCGCCGAGGTCAAAGGCTCCACTCCACGTCACTGCGTTGGCAGTGTTGCCGCCCGAGATATTGGCATTTGCACCCAGCGTCACAGCGCCGGAGAAGGTGCGGGTTGAACTGCCTGAAATGGTGATGCCACCAAACCCGCGGCTCCCGTTGCTGGTCGAAAGCGTCAGGTCATTCGCCATGGTGCCCGAAGCATTGTGCTCCAGCATGCCGCCGGTCGGGATGGTCACAGGTCCGGTTCCGAGAACACTGCCGCCCGTAACGTAAAGAGTGCCGCTGCCAATCGTCGTTCCGCCGGAATACGTGCTCGCCGCCGAGAGCGTCAGCTTGCCTGCACCCGTTTTGGTCAAGCTGCCCGGACCGGAAACCGCCGTATTCAATATCACCGCGGTGGTGTTGGAAATTCCCCCGCCGCCGGACTGCAATTCCAGGGCGCGATCATTCAGCGTAACACTGCTGGACGTGATGCGCAGCCGTCCGCCGTTCGTGAACGTCACCGCGCTGCCCGCGAGGCCCAACTGATTGTCACTCGTGATGCCCAGCACGCCATCGGCAATGACGGTTCCCCCGCTGTAAGAATTGGATGCGGTGAGGTTCAACGCGCCGGCGCCACTCTTCACGAGCGCGCCGACGCCGTTGATGGCTCCGTTAACCGTTGTGGCATTCTGGGCGATGCTGAACCGCGTGTCCTGATTCAGATTGAGGTCATTCGCGATGCTGTGGGCTTGATCTGGCGCCGCGATCAACGCCGGGCCAACTCCATCGAACGTCAACGGGTCACCCGACAGCGCCACCGCTTGATCATCGAATCGCAATTGATTGAGCGTGAAGTCGCCAAGATCGTTCGTGCTGCTGACAGCCGCACTGTTGCGGAAAACATTCGTCGTCTGCAAACCCGGAGCGGTCATCATCGGCTGCCACACCACCGTGCTCCACGCTCCATTGCTGATGTTCGTATAGCTTCCCGCGCTCGAAGGCATGGCGCTGACTTCTGCCGAATTGCCTCCTTCACCGCCGGCGTTCACACCGGAAACCACATAGTAATAGGTCGTGCCATTGGCAACGTTCACGTCCGAATAAGCGGTCGGGTTGACATTGCTGACCACGAGGGTGTAAGGCCCACCGCTGCTCGCGCCACGCTTGACGTTGTAGCTGCTCGCCCCGGCAGCCGCCGCCCAGCTCAAATCAATTTCTCCCGCGCCGCCCACAGCCGCCAGACCGGTGGGAGCCGACGGAGGATTCGGCAACGTCGTCGCGCTGCTTTCGGAGGAGAAATCGGAACCCGCAAAATAGTTTGTTGCGCGCACCCGATAAAAATAGAGCGTCTCCGCGTTCAATCCCGTGTCACTGTAAGCCGCCGCATTGGCGCCCACGGTGGCAATCTGCACGTAGCCGCTGCCGGATGTGAGCGAGCGTTGAATTTCGAATCCGCCTTCGTTGTCCGCATTGTCGATCCAACTCAGGTTGATCTGGCTGCTGGAAATGCTGGTTGCCGCCAGGGCGCTCGGGGCAGCCGGGAGACCGTCGGTGACTGTGAGATTTCCACTGCCCGAAAAATGCGCCGGATCGCGGGCGGCATTCCAGTTCCCGGCGGATTGCAACTGACCATTGATGTAGAGCCGCTGCACCGTCAGGTTCACTCCATTAGTGAGGTCGAGAACGCCACTCAGATACACAGCGGCGCTGACGGCCATGGCTGCGGAATTCCCAATGCCGCAGGTTGCACCCGAGGCAATGCTCAGGTCGCCCGTTCCGATGGAGCCCGAGGCATCGACCTTCAGCACGCCATTACTGACTAGCGTGCCGCCGCTGTAGGCATTGGCACCCGAGAGCGTCAACGTGCCCGAACCGGATTTGATCAACCCGCCATTGCCAGTGATGGCGCCGGAGTAAATCGTGCTCGCATTGTTACCACCGATATTCAGCGTATTGCCACTGACGGCCAAAGCGTTCGCCCCCTTCAAACCGCCAAAATTGTAGGTGTTGTTTCCGGCAATCAGGAACAGCGTGGTGACGTTGGCCGCCGCCGCACCGGTGTCGTACGTGCTGTTCTGAATGGCGTTCACGTGGTTGAGCCCCAGCCGGGTTCCGCCCGTCGCGCTCGCAGGCGCGGTGATGGTGGTGTTGCCGGAATAGGTGTTGGCATTGGCCAACGTGACTCGGAAAAACCCGGACGTCAGCACCGGCGCGGTGATGGCCAGGCCGCCCGATCCACTGATCACGCCGTTGAAGGTCCAGATGATTGAAGGTGTCGCGAAACCGGGCGCCAATGTCAGGGTGCTGGCTCCCAGAGCCACATCTCCGTTGGCCGTCAGGGTGTCACTGGAACTGCCGTCGCTCGCGATTTTGGCGTCGTTGTCCAACGACAAATCGCCATTCAACGTCACGGCCACACTCTCAAGCCTCAATGCGCCCCGGCTGCTGATGCCGGTTCCAGCGAAGGTGATGTTGTTGGCCAGAGTTGAACCGCCCGGTCGGAAGGTGAACTGCGCGCCGCTGAACAATGTCACGCGGCCTGAACCCAGACCGCCGCTCTTGACGTAATAAAGCTCGCCCTGATTCAGCAGCGAACCACCGGCGTAGGAATTGGCAGCATTGAGCGTCAGGCGGCCCGAACCGGTTTTGGTCAGACTACCCGGGCCGGAGATGGAATTACTCACGGTCAAAGCGCTGGTATTGCTGATAACACCCCCTCCGGATTTCAAGCTCACCAAACGGTTGTTCAAAGTGATTGTGCCGGTGGTGACGCGCAATGTGCCGCCATTCGTAAAACTCAGATCATTGCCTGGCGCACCGAGTTGGTTATCGCTGGTGATGGCCAGGACGCCATCGGCAATCAGCGTTCCACCGGAGTAACTGTTGGACGCGCTCAAGGCGAGCACGCCCGCGCCGGATTTCACCAACTCACCGGCACCACCGATTGCGCCACTGATTGTGGTGGTGTTCGCGCTGATCTGGACGCGCGTGTCTTCGTTCAGCGTGAGCGTGTTCGCCACGGTATGGGCGTAATTCTGGGCCGTGACCAGCGACGGCGCGTCGCCGCCGAACTGCAGTGCATCGCCGCGGAGAGTGACCGCCTGATTGTCGAATCGGAGCTGGTTCAAGTTGAACACGCCGAGGTCGTTCGTGCTGCTGACCGTCGCGCTATTGTTGAAAACATTCGTCGTTCGAATCCCGGAGAGCGGCTGCATTGGCTGCCATGCCACCACGCTCCAATTTCCGGTCATGGTGTTGGTGTAACTGGCGCCCGGAGGCACGCCGACGTACGGATTTCCCGTCCAGGTGGAATTGGCAATCACGATGCCGCCGGCCGATGCGTCCACGACGCCGTTGTTCACCACGGGTCCGTTAAAGGTGATCGTGCTGCCCGCGGGCACGGAGATCGTTCCGTTGTTGGTCACGCCGCCGTTGATCGTGAGAGAGCCATTCACGACAACCAGTCCGCTGTTCAACAGCGAACCATTGATCGTGCCATAGCCTGTCAGCAAGCCATTGGCGGCAATCGTGGTGACCGCAACCCCAAGCGTGCCTCCGGAAAGCTGCAGCGTGGCACCGCCCGAGACGGTCAAGGTGTTTTGGTTGGTCAGCCACCCCGTCAACTCCAAGGTGCCGCTGCTGACCACGGTCGCCCCACTGTAAACATTCGTGCCGGACAACGTCCATTTTCCGGAGCCCACCTTGTTAAGCCCACCGCTTTGTGTCATGGAACCGCTGTAAAGAGCGTCACGATTATTATTCCCGACGCTCAGTGTCACCGCTGCGCCACCGGCATTGGTAAGGGCGAGATTCCGATTGCCGGTCAGCGCGCCGATGGT
>JBQCEJ010000356.1:0-5213 GCA_051960355.1 Verrucomicrobiota bacterium
AAAGGCTATACCGACACCTTTGAAGACCTGCACGGCATGAAGCAATTACCGGGTATCGCTACACAAAGGCTAATGGCAGATGGCTATGGCTTTGGTGGTGAGGGCGACTGGAAAACTTCTGCCCTGGTACGTGCTATGAAAGTGATGGGTACCGGCTTACAAGGCGGCAACTCCTTCATGGAAGATTACACCTATCATTTGCATCCGTCAGGCAAGCTTGTGCTCGGCGCGCACATGCTGGAAATTTGTCCCTCCATCGCTGACGGCAAACCTTCCTTGCAAGTCCATCCACTCGGGATCGGCGGCAAAGCGGATCCGGCGCGACTCGTCTTCAACACGCCGCCGGGGGCCGCTGTGAATGCGGCTTTGATGGACTTCGGCAATCGCTTCCGTCTGCTCGTCAACGAAGTCGATGTGGTCAAGCCCGAGCAGCCAATGCCCAAGCTGCCCGTGGCCCAGGCGGTTTGGAAATGCCGTCCGAATTTCGAGGACGCCTGTGCCGCGTGGATTCATGCAGGCGGCGCACATCACACCGGCTTCAGCCAGGCGGTAACGACCGAGATGCTGGAAGATTTCGCCACGATTGCCGGCATTGAACTGGTGGTCATTGACGCCGATACGCGATTGCGTCAGTTCAAGCAGGAACTGGTTTGGAACGATGCCGCTTATGGACTCAAAAGCGGTTGGGTTTCCTGATCCTTGAACCGTCAGAACCAAATTCCCAATCCAATAAAGCACATGAAACTAAAATCATGGATCGCGAGCGGGTTGTTGTTTGCCGCCGCCATGGCCAACGCCGCCCCGGCAAAGATCACGGTCGATGTGAACCAGCCGGGACACAAAATTTCACCAACGCTGTGGGGAATCTTTTTTGAGGACATCAATCTCTCGGCCGATGGCGGCATTTATCCGGAGTTGGTGCGCAACCGTTCCTTCGAAGACGGCGAGCAGGCGGACAGTTGGAAACTGATCAACGGGTCCGACGCCAAGAGCACGATCGCGATTGATTTAACCAAGCCGCTGAATCCATTCAACCGACGCAGTCTGCGCTTGAAACTCGACGGCCCCGCCGACCTCGTGAACGAAGGTTTCTGGGGCATGAACATCGTCCAAGGCCAGAGCTACACGTTTAAGCTCGCGGCGCGCGTTGCCGACGATTTCAAAGGCCCGATCACCGTTCGCGTGTTGAGTGCCAACGATAGCGAGCTGGCCAGCGGAAAAATCTCCAATCTCGGCGAAGGCTGGAAATATCACACGCTGAATCTCACGGCCACCGGCACCGATCCAAAGGCGCGCCTGCAACTTTCCGCCAGCGGCAAGGGAACGTTGTTCCTGGACATGGTTTCGCTTCTGCCGAACAGCACGTGGAAAAATCATGGCCTGCGCCCCGATCTCGCCGAATCTCTCGACGCGCTCCAACCTTCATTCGTCCGATTCCCCGGCGGTTGCTGGGTGGAAGGCGATGACATGGCCCACATGTACAATTGGAAGAAAACCATCGGCGACATCGACGCCCGCGAGCCGCTTTACAATATCTGGGGGTATCATGCGACGCACGGACTCGGCTTTCACGAGTATCTGCAACTCACCGAGGATCTGGGCGCCACTCCGCTCTATTGCTTGAACGTCGGCATGTCGCACCGCGAGGTAATTCCGATGGGGCGCATGGGCGCCTGGGTGCAGGATGCCTTGGACGCTTTGGAATACGCCAACGGCCCGACGAATTCCCTCTGGGGCGGCATTCGCGCGAAGAACGGACATCCCGCACCGTTCCATTTGAAATATCTGGAAATCGGCAACGAAAACGGCGGCCCGGCTTACCACGAACGCTGGCCACTATTCTATTCTGCGATCAAGGCGAAATATCCCGACGTGCAACTGATCGCCAACGTTTGGAGCGGTTATCCCAAAACCCCCGCGCCGGACATTATCGACGAACATTACTACGACACGCCGGAGTTCTTCATGCAGCAGGCCCATCGTTACGACGATTACGATCGCAAGGGACCTAAAATTTTCATCGGCGAATACGCTGTCACCAAGAATGGCGGCCAGGGAAATCTCCGCGCCGCAATCGGCGAAGCTGCGTTCATGACCGGCATTGAACGCAACTCCGATGTCGTCGCCATGGCGAGCTACGCGCCGCTGTTCGTGAATCTGAATCATCGCCGCTGGAATCCCGATCTCATCAATTTCGACAGTTCGCGCTGGTACGGTCTGCCCGGCTATTACGTTCAGAAACTGTTCAGCGAATATCGCGGTGACGTCACGTTGCCGACGACGGTTGATTCCCCCGCGGCGGTGTCCGGGCCCGCGCCCGCCGGCTGTGTCGGTGTTGGCACCTGGAGAACGGCGGCGGAGTTCAAGGACATGAAAGTCACCAGCTCCGACGGAAAAACATTGTTTGCGTCGAATTTCGCGCAGGGCACAAACGGGTGGAAGATGCTCGGTGGCGGCGACTGGCAAATTGTGGATGGCGCGCTCCAACAGACCGCACAAAAGGAATTCGTCCGCGCAATCATCGGGGACCGTTCCTGGACGGATTACACTTACGAAGTGAAAGCCCGCAAGATCGCGGGCGAGGAAGGTTTTCTGATTCTGTTCCACATCGGCAACGACGAAGATCGCATCTGGTGGAATCTCGGCGGTTGGAACAACAGTCAACACGCCATTGAAATGGACGGCACGATCGCCGGAAAGAATGGTTCGATCCAAACCGGAAAGTGGTATGACATCAGAGTTGTCGTGCGCGGCTCGAACATCAAATGCTACCTCGATGGAAAGCTGGTCCATGATGTGAATCTGGCGCGGACGAGCGCAATATTTGCCAGCGCCACCCGCAATCAGAAGAGCGGCGAAATCATCGTCAAGGTGGTAAACACTTCGGCGGACGCGGTCGAAACTGAACTGAACTTGAACGGCGCTAAAAAGCTCGCCCCGAATGCCGAAGTGATTGTGCTGACGTCCGAAAAGGCCACAGACGAAAACTCAATCGATAGTCCGACGAAAGTTTCACCGAAAGCGGAAACGCTCAAGCTGCAGGACTCGAACTTCACCCACCGTTTTCCCGGGAACTCTTTGACCGTGCTCCGACTGGGCGCGAAGAAGTGATTTCTCCAGCGATCGCGGCAGCCAAATGAATTTACCTGACGAACCAAAAGAATGAGCGCCCAATACACCATCGGTCTCGATTACGGCACGAACTCAGTTCGCGCCCTCATTGTCAATGTCGCCAATGGCGCGGAAATCGCCGCCGCCGTCTGGACTTACGCCCACGGCACCCAAGGTGTGATTCTTAACCGCGATCCCAACCTCGCGCGTCAACATCCCGCCGATTATCTCACAGGCGCTGAAATCACGATCAAGGAAGCGCTCGCAACCGCGGCCAAAAACGTGCGCGGCTTCAGTCCCGATCAGATCCTCGGCATCGGCGTTGACACCACCGGCAGCACTCCCCTGCCCGTCGATGCCCAGGGCCAGCCGCTTGCGTTTCAAAAGCGATTCGAAAATCATCCCGCCGCGATGGCCTGGCTTTGGAAGGATCACACCAGCGTCGATGAAGCGGCTGAAATCACTGCGCTCGCCCGGAAATTGCGCCCGCAATATCTCGCCAAATGCGGCGGCACCTATTCCAGCGAATGGTTCTGGAGCAAGATTCTCAAATGCCTTCGCACTGCACCGCAGGTTTTCAACGCCGCACATTCCTGGATTGAACTGGCGGACTTTGTTCCCGCTGCGCTAACCGGCACACAGCATCCCGATCAATTCGTTGCCGGCGTTTGTGCCGCCGGTCACAAAGCAATGTGGAATGCCAAATGGGGCGGTTATCCGGACAAACAATTTCTCTCGAAGCTCAATCCTAAACTCGGCGCGTTGCGGGATCGGCTGACTCCACGCGTCGATACCGTGGACAAAGCCGTGGGCGGACTCACTGCTGACTGGGCCGATCGCACCGGATTGGATGCAGGCATTCCCGTTGCAGTCGGAGCCTTCGATGCGCACCTCGGCGCCGTCGGTTCCGGTGTCGCGCCAGGAGCGCTGGTGAAAATCATCGGCACGAGCACGTGTGATATTGCGATTGCCTCCAACAAGAAAAAGCTCGCGGACGTGCCGGGCCTTTGCGGCATTGTCGATGGCAGCGTTCTGCCGGGTTACTTCGGACTTGAAGCGGGTCAATCGGCTGTGGGCGACATTTTCAACTGGTTCGTCAATTACATCCAGCCGAACGGCAAAGCCGGAACGCACGAAGCGCTCACGACTGAAGCCGCGAAACTCACGCCCGGCGAATCCGGCCTGCTGGCGCTCGACTGGAACAACGGCAATCGCACCATTCTCGTGGACCAACGGCTCACCGGCCTGCTGATTGGACAGACGCTCTATACGACGCCAGCCGAGATTTACCGCGCACTCATCGAAGCGACTGCGTTCGGCGCGCTGACGATCATCAATCGTTTTGAAGAATACGGCATAAAGATCGAACAGGTGATCAACTGCGGCGGCATTGCTGAAAAGAATCCCGTCGTCATGCAAATTTACGCGGACGTGACCGGTCGCCCGATGAAGATCAGCCGTTCCGCTCAAACCTGCGCGCTCGGCTCCGCTGTCGCGGCAGCGGTGGCGGCTGATATTTATCCCAACTTCGCGGCAGCGCAGAAGCGGATGACTGGCCTCAAGCCGCACGTGTTCAAACCCAACCCGAAGGCCCACGCGGTTTACAAGGAACTCTACAAAGTCTATCGCCAGCTGCATGACGCCTTCGGCACGAAGGAGTCGAACGGGAATCTTCATGGCGTGATGAAAAAGCTCATTGAGATCAGGAATTCCGCGCGGGAATAAACGCTTTTAAATTTATGTTGGAAAAACTGAAAGCAGAAGTCTGCCAGGCGAATCTGGATCTCGTGGCCGAAGGGTTGGTCATTCAGACGTGGGGAAATGTCAGCGGCCTGGACCGACAACGCGGCGTGATGGTCATCAAGCCGTCGGGCGTGCCTTACGCCGAGATGAAACCGCAACACATGGTCTGCGTCGATTTGGAAACCGGCAAGGTTGTGGACGGCAAACTCAAGCCCAGCTCGGATACCGACACGCACTTGATTCTTTATCGCGCTTTCCAAGGCATCGGCGGCGTGGTGCATACTCACAGCCTTTATGCGACCGCTTGGGCGCAGGCGTGCCAGAGCCTGGAAGCTTACGGCACGACACAGGCCGATTAC
>JBQCEJ010000357.1:0-10712 GCA_051960355.1 Verrucomicrobiota bacterium
CCCGACGTTGGACGTCATCAGGATGATCGTATTGCGGAAGTTCACCACGCGCCCGATGTTATCGGTCAGTTTGCCTTCCTCAAGAATCTGCAGAAGCATGTTCCACACATCTGGATGCGCTTTTTCAATTTCATCGAACAGCACGACGGAATACGGTTTGCGGCGGACCTGTTCGGTCAATTGGCCGCCTTCTTCGTAGCCGACATATCCCGGCGGAGAGCCGACCAGTCGCGAGACATTGAACTTCTCCATGTACTCGCTCATGTCGAGCTGGATAAGTGCTTTGGCATCACCAAACATCTGTTCCGCCAAAGTCTTGGCGAGCAATGTCTTCCCAACGCCCGTCGGTCCAAGCAGCGCAAACGTGCCGATCGGACGCCGTGGATCCTTCAGATCCGCGCGTGAGCGCCGCAGCGCCTTGCAAATGGCTGAGACGGCTTCTTTCTGGCCGATGACCACTTTGGCCATCTCTTCTTCGACCTTGAACAAGCGCTGCATTTCGCCTTGCTCCATGCGTTGCAGAGGAATGCCGGTCCATTTGGAAACGACGTGGAGAATGTCTTCTTCGTCCACTTTGACTCGTTTTTCCTCCCGGCTGGTTCGCCATTCCTTCAGCAGCGCTTCGAGGCGTTCTTTGGTGTGCTTTTCTTTGTCGCGCATCGATGCGGCACCTTCAAAGTCCTGATTCTTGATCGCCCGTTCTTTCTGGCCCTTGACCTCTTCGATCTCGCTTTCGAGTTCTTTGACTTCAGGTGGGCGCGTCATCGTGCCAATGCGAGCGCGCGATCCGGCCTCGTCCATCAAATCGATGGCTTTGTCTGGCAAAAAGCGATCGGTGATATAGCGGTCGGAAAGCTTGACCGCGGCTTCCACCGCTCCGTCAGTGAATTCAGCTTTATGGTGGTCTTCATACTTCGAGCGAAGACCTTTAAGAATCAGCACCGCTTCGTCCACTGAGGGCGCTTCCACCTTCACCGCTTGGAAACGGCGTTCGAGCGCTGCGTCTTTTTCGATGTACTTGCGGTACTCGTTCAAAGTGGTGGCGCCGATACATTGCAACTCTCCACGGCTCAATGCGGGCTTGATGATATTGGAGGCATCCATTGTTCCTTCAGCGGAACCCGCTCCAACAATGGTGTGCAACTCATCAATGAAAAGGATGATGTTTTTGGCGCGGCGAATTTCGTCCATCACCGCTTTGATGCGTTCTTCAAATTGACCCCGGTATTTCGTGCCGGCGACCATCAACGCCAGATCCAAAGTGATCACGCGTTTTTCGCGGAGCAGTTCAGGAACGTTTCCGGCAGCGATTTCCTGGGCAAGACCTTCAACAATGGCGGTTTTGCCAACGCCAGCTTCACCGAGAAGCACAGGATTGTTTTTCGTCCGGCGGCAGAGAATCTGAATGACGCGCTCGATCTCGTTCTTGCGACCGATGACGGGGTCCATCTCGTTCTTCCGGGCGATTTCAGTCAGATCGCGTCCAAAGGCTTTCAAGGCCGGAGTTTTGACTTCGCCCTTCTTTTCGCCGGGAGCTGGCTTTTCAGCGGGCCCTTCACCGGCACCGGCTGCCGCCGACTCTTCCTGCGCTGCGAAATTGGGATCCAACTCTTTCAGAATTTCCTGGCGAGTCTGTTCGATATCGACGTCAAGATTTTTGAGAACCCGCGCGGCAACACCGTCACCTTCGCGCAGCAGACCGAGTAGAATGTGCTCAGTGCCCACGTACGTGTGGTTCAGAGCCTTGGCTTCCTTGGCTGCCAGAGCCAAGACTTTTTTGACTCGCGGCGTGTAAGGGATATTGCCGATCATCTTCTGATCGGGACCCGTGCCGACCTGTTTTTCGACTTCCATTCGGACGGTTTCGAGGTCCAGCCCCATTTTTTGTAGGACATTGACTGCAACCCCCTGTCCCAATTTGATGAGACCGAGCAGAAGATGTTCGGTGCCAACAAAATTGTGATTGAAACGATCGGCTTCCTTCCGTGCCAGTGCGAGAACTTGTTGTGCTCGTGGCGTAAAATTGCTCATGGCTTCGTCGCTCATAAAATCTATTTCACAATGCAATTACTTTGCCGGTTTGTCCAATCCCGATGCTTGCGGGCCACTCAGTGGTTTCGCGATCGGGCGGCTCACGGGCTTTAACCTCTCGCGAACCATGTCTGCACGGAGCAAATCGCGTTCCTCGGCCGAGAGTTTTTCCGAGTGCTGTTTCTGCAAATGCGCCGGCTGCGTCAAAATGAACAACTCATCCACCAACGACCGATCCACGCCAGGAAACAACGAGACATCAACACCCAGCCGCATCAGCGACAACAAGTTCATGGTCTCTTTGGATGAAATGCTGTGCGCGTTGGCCAGGATGCCGTAGGCGCGACCAATATGGTTGTAAACCATCTTGGGCTTTTTCTCCAATAGGGTGTCTCTCGCATTCTCTTCGTGCTCGATGATCTGGGCCAACACTTTCTCAAGTCGCTCGACAATGGCGCTCTCGGATTCGCCCAGCGTCATCTGATTGGAAACCTGGAATACATTGCCCAGTGCTTCAGTGCCTTCGCCGTAAAGTCCGCGCACTGCCAGGCCGAGTTTGTTGACGGACTGGATTATGGGATTGATTTGCTCCGCCAGCACGAGACCGGGCAGATGCAGCATCGCACTTACGCGAATGCCGGTGCCGATGTTGGTAGGACACGCGGTGAGATAACCGAGTTCCGAGTTGAAGGCGTAATCCAGTTTCTTCTCGAGCTCGGAATCAAAAGTATCGATCGCACTCCAGGCCTGGCGCAGTTGCAGTCCCGGGCGCAAGGCTTGCATGCGCATATGATCCTCCTCGTTGATCATGACGCACAGTGTCTCTTCCCGGTTCAGGACCAAGCCACTGCCAGCGCTTTTGGCGGCGTGCTCGCGGCTGATCAGGTGGCGTTCCACCAGGATCTGTTTGTCCAGCGTGGTGAGATTATCCATGGTGCCCGAGAACGCATCCTTCATTTCCGGAAGGCTTTGAACGGCGGGCCGGATGGTTTCAAGGATTCTTACGCGCTCGGGCTTTTTTGCCCAACCGGGGAAGGCTGCATCTTTGATGTTCCGCGCCAACCGGACGCGGCTCGACATCACAATCCGGTCATGCGGACCTTTTCGGCGGGCAGTGTCTGCTGGCGGAATGAGAAACTCATGTATATCCATCTTCTTAAATTGCGGCGATATCACTCAGCTTGGCGCTCACCTGCTTGATCTCGTCGCGTAGTTGCGCAGCCTCTTCGAAATGTTCGTCTTGGATGGCTTTCGAAAGCTTCTTTTGCAGGGTTTTCAGCCGGTCGGAAATATCACGGGTCTGGCGCAGAGATTCGGGAACTTTACCGGCGTGACGCGTTCCCTTGTGCATCGATTTGAGCAAGCCGTCCAAACCATCGGCAAAGGTGTTATAACATTCTGGGCAGCCAAGCCGGCCCGCTTTTTTGAAATCCGCTTGAGTGAAACCGCACCGGGAACATTTCAACTCCGCACCACCGGACGCCTGTTCAATCTCCTGAGAAGCGCCCAAGCCCAGCAGCAGGTCGGCGAGAGAAAAACCAGTCGGATCATTTACGCCTTTGGTTTTGGCGCATTCTTCGCAAAGATCCACTTTCTGCATCTTATCGCCAGCGATCTGGGTCAAATGCACCGTGGCTTCGCGTTCCTTACAGATGCAGCACAGCATATCTTATTCGTATATCGGCTTGCCCGAGACTTTAGTCAAGGCATGGTAATCCGTGACGAGTTTCCGGGTGAGCGCACCGGGTTTGCCGTCGCCAATCACGCGACCATCCACCTTCACCACGGGGACGATTTCGGCACCGGTGCCAGTCAGGAAACATTCATCGGCATTGAAAATATCGTAGCGCGTCAAATTGGGTTCGCTGACTTCGACACCCAATTTCTGCGCGAGTTCAATCACGGTCTGGCGGGTGATTCCGTAGAGTGCTCCCGCTGAAAGAGGCGGGGTCAAGAGCTTGCCGGCCTTGACGATGAAGATATTATCTCCCGTGCATTCCGCCACATAACCGTCAGCGTTCAGCATGATCGCCTCTTCGCAACCGGAGTTGTTCGCTTCGATCTTGGCCAGAATGTTGTTCAGGTAATTGAGCGACTTGATTGCCGGATTCACCGCGCTGTGCAGATTGCGAACGGTCGGGACGGTGATGATATCCATGCCCCGCGCGTACAGTTCTTCCGGGTAGAGCTGAATTTTGTCCGCGATCACGATCACCGACGGGTTTTTACAGCGGTTGGGATTCAAGCCAAGCGTGCCGACGCCGCGGGTGACGAGCAGGCGAATATAGCCGTCTCGAATGTTGTTGGTCCGGCAGCTTTCCACCACGGCGCGCATGAGTTCGGCGTGCGAAATGGGAATGTTCAGCAGGATCGCCTTGGCGGAGTAAAAGAGGCGATCAATGTGTTCTTTCAAACGGAAAACGCGTCCATTGTAAGCCCGAATTCCCTCGAAAATGCCATCGCCGTAAAGCAGTCCGTGATCGAAAACGGACACTTTGGCATCTCGTTCTTCGTAAAATTTTCCGTCGATATAAACTTTCATGACGTAGTCGGGCCAAGCTAGGGGAATCAAAGTGTCAACGCAAAGCGAATTTTGCGTGACATCGTTCTGTTCCTGATTATATTTCCCGCCGCTTTACGACGACCCTATGGTCTAGCGGTTAGGACACTGCCCTTTCACGGCGGTAGCTCGGGTTCGATTCCCGATAGGGTCGCCAAAGCTCTTCTGAGATTCGCAAATTTTTCCCTTCCCTTCAAACCGCGTCATTGCCGTCGATTCTTCTTCCGTCTTCGCCTTTCGATCCAGGTGTCCGCGACGACGCCGATGAAAATGATGAATCCCAATACGAGGAATACCATCAGCTTGGGGCTGTTTTCCCAAACCTGCTGGAAATTTTCTCGAAGTGCCCACCAGTTCATCTCATTGCAAATCTACACCTCGCCTGCAAAAAGGCATGCTTGCGAGATGTACAAAAAAAATGCGGCTCCACTCGGAGCCGCCGTGATTGCCACTCTCAATCACTTGCGAGGATGCTAGCGGTTCGTCTCGGAACTGGAATGGGGTGAAACCCGCATAGCCACTTTTGGTTAGGATGGGTTCAAACCATGGCAAGCACGGCGGCGGGCGCAGAGGCCGGGCGGGACGGTGATTCCGACTGATCGGGGAGCGGTTCCGCTTCAACCAGTTCGTGGACAATCTGCGGATACTCGCGATTCAGTTCTTCCACCAACTGTTCCGCCTCCATTTTCTCGAACACTTTTGTTCCGCGACCTGCGCGACCGTTCACTTTGGATTTCCATTGAATTACGTAGTGCTTGTTCATGCGGTTTAACTAAGTCCGCAAGCACTCTGATTAAAGTAGGTGAAACCCGAAAACTGATTTTCGAAAATGGAAAAACCTAGTTTGTGAACCCGTCAAACCGCCAGTAACTTCTGGCAGGCGCTGCGCAGTTTCTTCAACCCGGCTACAGATCGCGCTTCGATGTAACAGCGGATTAAAGGTTCCGTGCCGCTGGCGCGAAAGGCCACCCACTCACCTTTTGGAAGGAGAAATTTGAAACCGTCGGTGGTGATAAACTTTTCCACCTTGAACGATCCGATGTTCGCCAATCCTGAACCGAGCTTGGCCAGCAGGGCTTCTTTCTTATCGGGCGGAATCGAAACGTTGATTCGATCGGTGTGGAATTCGCCGATTTTCTTTTCCAGATCTTTCAGGATGCGTCCCAGCGATTTCTTTTCCATCGCAACCAACTCCGCCATCAACAGGCACGCCAGAATGCCGTCTTTTTCCGGAACGTGACCTTTCACGCTGAGCCCGCCGGATTCTTCGCCGCCAACAATGATCGGTTCGCTTTCCATCAGCGCTCCGATGTATTTGAAGCCAACTGGCGTCTCGTGGACTTTGACCCCGAGCATTTGCGCCACGGCGTCCACCTGCTGGCTGGTGGGAACGGTTCGGACGACCGCGCCGGTCCAGCCGCGATTCTTTTTCAAGTGATAAAGCGCCAGCGTCAGTATCTGATTGGGCGTCAGCCAAGTGCCATCCTTGTCCACGATCCCGAAACGGTCGGCATCGCCATCCAGTCCCAAACCGATCTGAGCTTTGCCGCTGCGGATAAAATCACGGGCTTCGCTCATGCCTTCGGCATTGGGTTCCGGATGATGTCCGCCGAACAGCGGGTTCAGCTCATTGTGAAAAACGGTGACTTTCGCGCCGGCATTTTCGAGCAGGGTGTCGAGGTAACCGCGACCGGTTCCATACATCAGTTCCACTGCCACTTTGAGCTTCGCTTTTTTAATCGCCGCGAAGTTCACCAGTTTCCGAATCTGTTTGAAGTACTCGGGCTGCGGATCGAAGGTTTTGCACGCGAAGGTTCCGATGACGGCGCCTTTGAAGGACCAGTTTTTCGCGATCAATTTCGCCACGTTGGCTTCCACATGACGGGTCACTTCCTGAGTCGCGGGCGCGCCATTGCTGGTCGAGAATTTCAATCCTTGATACTCCGCCGGATTGTGGCTCGCCGTCATATTGATGCCGCCTATGGCTTTTCGCGCGCGAATGTTGTGCGCGATGACAGGCGTGGGCGTGTCGCGGTTGCAGAGCAGGGGATCGAGTCCGTTGCTGGCCAGCACTTCAGCGACCGCAAGAGAAAATTCGCGGCCTAGAAAACGAGTGTCGTATCCAATGATGACCACGGGTTTACGCCCATGAATCGGTGAGCCCGGATTCTCCAATTCGCTTTTGAGGTATTCTGCGATCGCCTGCGTCGCGATGCGAACGTTGTCAAAAGTGAAGTCGCGGGTGATAATGCCGCGCCAACCGGAGGTGCCGAATTTAATCATAAGAATAGCGTGAGCCCTGAAGTTGAAACGTGACGACGAACGCAGGAGGACTGCTGCTGCGCCTCAGCTTTTCCAGTCAAACGCCCGCTTCTTCAGGGCGTAAATGTAGCCGACGAACAGAATCAACATGAACGAGATCATCGAACCGAAAATCATGGAAGCATGTTCGCGCAGCATGTCCTTGTAAACGACGGCCCAAGGGTAAAGAAAAACAACTTCGATATCGAACAGGATGAACAGCATGGCGACGAGGTAAAACTTGACCGAAAGACGTGTGCTGCCCTGGCCGATCGGGATCATGCCGCATTCATAAGCAGTATCTTTGATTGGCAGGCGCTTGCCTTTCTTGCCGACAACGACGGACAAGATTAACATGCCGAAAGCAAAGCCCACGGCCAAAGCGCCCAGCATCAACACTGGGATATACTGCATCAGTTGCGACTGTTCCATGCGCCGAATTTAAAATGCTTGCCTGCTTTGGCAAGCGTATTCCCGAACGTGTCCACCGCAGAGCGCCTTTGAGGATTCCACCTTTCCAAGCCGTTACCGATGACGTAATTTCTCCCGCACGATCAAGCGCCATGCCCAGTGTTTATATCAAAACTTACGGTTGCCAGATGAACGAGCGCGACAGCGAAGCCGTCGCCGCCCAACTCGTCGCCAAGGGCTACACGCTTGCCGGATCGGAAGCGATCGCCGACGTGGTTCTGCTCAACACCTGCAGCGTGCGCGACAACGCCGAGCAGAAGGCGGTCAATAAAATGCAGAACATCGCGGCTGAAGTGCGGCGCAATCGGCCCAACGTCGTTTTGGGTTTCATGGGTTGCATGGCGCAGAGCCGCGGCCAGAGCCTGATTGACAAGTTGCCTGATGTCGATCTGGTGATTGGCACGCAGAAATTTCACCGCACGGCGGATTACCTCGACGATATCTTTTCCGGGCGTCAGGAAAAGATCGTGGACGTCTCGGCGGAGCGGGGGAGCGAAGCCTCCATTCGCGAACATCTGTTGAACGGCAGCGCGAAAAAATCCGTCAGCGCCTTCGTCAGCATTATGCAAGGCTGCAACCAGTATTGCACCTTCTGCATCGTGCCTTACACACGCGGCGAGGAACGCAGCCGGACGATTCCCGACATCGTGGCCGAGTGCCGCGAATTGGTGGCGGGTGGCGTCAAGGAAATCACTTTGCTCGGGCAGATCGTGACCAGCTTTGGCAAGCGCGACATTCCACTTCAGGATGGCAAGTCAGCTTTTGTGCAACTGCTCGAAGCGGTGCATGAAATCGACGGCTTGGAGCGCATTCGCTTCACCTCACCGCATCCGAAAGGTTACGGCGACGATCTGGTCGAAGCCTACGGGCGGCTGCCCAAACTGTGCGAGAGCGCGCACATTCCAGTGCAGAGCGGCAGCAATCGGATTCTGAAAATCATGCATCGCGGTTACACCCGCGAACGTTTTCTGGAAATCATCCGCAAACTGCGCCAGGTGCAACCCGGCATTGGCATCACCAGCGACATCATCGTTGGCTTTCCCGGCGAAACCGAAGCGGACTTTGAGGAAACTCTTTCGCTGTGCCGCGAAGTGGCATTCGACAACGCCTTTCTCTTCAAATATTCCCAGCGCAAAGACACGCCTGCGGCCGACATGGCGGAACAGATTCCGCAGGAAATCATTGAGGAGCGGCACGCTCGGCTTTTGGAACTGATCAACGACGTGGGCAGCCGCCGTTATGAGGCGCTGGTGGGGAAACAAATGCAGATCTTGGTCGAGGGTCCGAGCCGCACCAACGCCGCCCGCATGATGGGCCGCACGCGCTGCAATCGGATTGTCGTTTTTGACGGCTCGGAGCGCCATCTCGGGCATGTCATGGATGTGAAGGTGGCGCGCGCAGGTTTGTTCACGCTTTACGCTGATCCGGACATCTTGAATCCGGACTGAGCGAAAGAATGGAAAATGCCAACACGATTCGGCACTGAAACAGCCTCTCCCCTACGAACGTTCGACCGCTGCATTGATCATCCCTGCCAGCGTGTGTTGTGTAAGCGTCATGCCAGTGCCGGTTGACAGAGGTTTGCAGGAGGGATTCATAAACGTCAGAGCAAATATGTCTGACATCTATGATGGTTATGACGCGACCGGCAGTTGAAGTGGCTTAAATTTCCAGGCTGCCGTTGTGACTTCGGGGATTTGCCGCTTAGTCCTGTGTGGCAAGCGGGTGAGGACGTCGCGGAGGTGGCTGTAGGGATCGATTGCCCGGCGTCGGCAGTTTCGATGACGGTGTAAAGGATGGCGCTGCGTTCTCCAGCCTCGGCTTCCCCGATGAAGAGCCAGTTCTTTTTCCCAATCGCAGTCGCGCGGATCGCGTTTTCGACGAGGTTGTTGTCGATCTCAATGCGTCCATCCTTCAGGAATACTTGTAACGTGGTCCACTGGCCGAACGCGTAGGTCGTTTTGACGAGACACGCAGAGCGATGCTCTGCGTTCCGTGGTGTGCACTTCTCGGTTCAAAACTACGTCAAACAAATTTTGATCAAAAATTTGGTGGAAGGTTTCGGGTTGAAAGCGTTGATGAGTGGCGTCGTTCGCATCGTCGTTTACGCTTTAAAGAGCTGGGAAAAAAGGTCGTGGCAATACTGACGCGGGCCGGAGCAGGCGACATGGTTGAGGGTCGGGTGAAACACCAGTGCTGCTTGGCTCGTGAACGATGCCAGTTAACAGCACTCATCCTGATTACGACGCCAACCTGTCTGCGTGGTTGCGCGCGCGCGATGTACGGTGCAGAAATGGTGCAGAAACTATTTCCGGTTCAGCCCCGCGCATCGGGTTTCACCACAATGATGGTCACGCCGCCATCGCGCACTTGAACCTGCGGCAAGGACGCTGCGCGATCTTGCGACTGGACGGAAAGCATTCCGACACGATGGCCCAGTTCATCGTACGTTTCGGCTCGGCTGGCGCGCGGGAAAGGGAAGCTCAGCGAAAATGTGCTCTGGCGCGAGTCCTCCACGGCGCCATTGGGAATGCCGTTACGAGTTCCCGGCACGTAGGTTCTCAACCACGCGGTGACGATCACCGTGCCGTCGGGCTTTTGGAACGCATGAACTTCCGCAGGCGAGTCGATCGGTTGGGTCACGCGGATGGCGTCGTCGATGCAGCGGAAGCCATTCGCAAACAAGGAATGGAAAAATGTCAGGGCGCGTATGGCGGGCTTGGGCTGGCCGCTAGCATCCAAGACCCCGAGATGACGGTTGTTGACGTCGCCAATGACTTCCTGAGTGCCGGGCAGATCGTTGATTCGATACCAGGCGACGAGCGAAACCTTGCCGGAAGCGAGCAGCAAACTCAGGGCTCGAACCACGCTGGCCGCCTGCGCTTCCGGTGTGTGTTCATTTTGGAACCAGGCCTGATATTGGCCGGAGACAAACGCGCCTTCGCGGAAGCTGCTGTAGCCGATTTCCGCCATCCAGATCGGTTTGCCTTGGCCGTATTGATGCAGCAAATCGGAAGCGCGGCCTACGTACGCGGGCAAGTCTTCGAGCGGTTCGCTCGACCAGGTTTCGTAATAATTGTGCAGATTGAAAACATCCACGTTCGTGATTGCGGCGGCGTTGGTCAGCACGGCTTCGAGGAAATTGAGGTTCCAGGCCAATCCACCCATGACGATTGTGGCGCTCGGATCGGCCTGGCGCACTGCGCGACTGCCGGACGCCAAGAGGTCAGCAAATTGTTCCACGCTGCCGCCCCAATAGGCTGGGTTATCGGGTTCGTTCCAAATCTCCCACGAATGAATGCGGTCCTTGTAGCGCGTGACAATCTGTTTCATGAACTCCGCAAAGGGC
>JBQCEJ010000358.1:0-14356 GCA_051960355.1 Verrucomicrobiota bacterium
CATTGCGCCCGCCGACCGAACAGGTTCGTTGGTGGTTTGAGAATGTCGCTTCTGCCGCCCCTATAGGGCTTAGAATCTTTTTGGCGATTAACCCAGGGCATTGCCCTGGGCTATCATCTGTGGGGCTTTCAGCCCTTTCAATCAGCGTCAATCAGCGGTTGAAATTTTGCGTCTCTGCGCCTTTGCTTTGAATTCCGTTCGCATGGTTCGCGTCTTTCGCGGTCAGGAATAATTCTCCATCCCCACGCAGGAACACACCGGATTGCGGTCGCCGAAGACGTTATCCACGCGGGCGACGTGGGGCCAGAATTTGTATTCCAGCAGGCTCTTGGCCGGGAACGCGGCGGCTTCGCGGCTGTAAGGCCGATTCCACGCGTCGCTGGCGATCTGGTCGGCGGTGTGCGGCGCGTTCTTGAGCAGATTGTTTTTCGCGTCGGCGGAACCGTTTTCCACGGCGGTCATTTCAGCGTGGATGGAGATCATGGCGTCGCAGAAACGGTCGAGCTCGTATTTCGATTCGCTTTCCGTCGGTTCGACCATGAGCGTGCCGGCCACGGGCCACGAGAGCGTGGGCGCGTGAAAACCGTAATCCATCAGCCGCTTGGCGACATCTTCCGCGGTCACGCTCTTGAAGGCACGCAGATCGAGAATGCATTCGTGCGCCACCAGCCCGTTGCTGCGGTAAAGCGTCGGGAAATGTTTTTCCAGACGCTTGGAAACGTAATTCGCATTCAGAATCGCAAACTTGGTGGCATCGGTCAGTCCGTCCGGACCCATCATCGCAATATACATCCAGGAAATCGGCAGGATGCTGGCGCTGCCCCACGGCGCGGCGGCCACGGCACCAATCGGATTTTCGCCGCCGAGATTCACCACGTTGTGACCGGGCAGAAAATCCACGAGATGTTCGGCCACGCCGATCGGGCCGACACCGGGTCCGCCGCCGCCGTGTGGAATGCAGAAGGTCTTGTGCAGGTTCAGATGGCAGACGTCCGCGCCAATGAAGCCGGGTGACGTCAAGCCCACCTGCGCGTTCATGTTGGCGCCGTCCATGTAAACCTGGCCGCCATTCGCGTGAATGATCTCGCAGATTTCTTTGACGCTGCCTTCAAACACACCGTGCGTGCTCGGATAGGTGATCATCAAACACGCAAGCTCGGCCTTATGCGCGTCGGCTTTGGCGCGCAGATCCGCGACATCAATGTTCCCGTCCTTGTCGCAGGCGACCGCGACGATTTTCATTCCCGCCATCGCCGCGCTCGCGGGGTTCGTGCCGTGCGCGGACGTGGGGATCAGGCACACCTTGCGATGCGTGTCGCCGCGGCTTTCGTGATAAGCCCGGATCACCAGCAGACCGGCGTATTCGCCCTGCGAACCGGCATTGGGCTGAAGCGAAATGCCGGCAAATCCGGTGATCTCGGCGAGCCAGCTTTCCAATTGTTCAAACAGTTTCTGGTAACCGCGCGTCTGCTTGAGCGGTGCAAACGGATGAATCTTGGCAAACTCCGGCCAGGAGACCGGAAACATTTCCGCCGCGGCATTCAACTTCATCGTGCAGGAGCCGAGCGGAATCATCGACGCCGTGAGCGACAGGTCGCGCGATTCGAGGCGCTTGATGTAGCGGAGCATCTCCGTTTCGCTGTGGTAACGGTTGAAGACCGGGTGTTGCAAAAACGGCGTGGTGCGGGACCCGATGCTCGCTGAGGCAGGCGTCAAATCCGCGGTCGTGAACGCAGGCGCTTGGTCGCCATTGAAGACCTTCCAGATTCCAGCGAGATCGCTGACGCTGGTCGATTCATCCAGTGAAATGCCGACGCGATGTTCGTCGATTGCGCGAAAATTCATTCCGTGGGCTTCAGCGGTTTTCAGAACGTCAGCCGCACGCTTGTCGCCCAGTGAAACGGTGAGCGTGTCAAAGAAGGAATGGTTTCCAGCGGTTTGAAAGCCGAGACGATTCAATCCGTCCGCGAGCAGGCGGGTCGATTGATGGACGCGCTGCGCAATTTTCTTCAAGCCCTCCGGCCCGTGATAAACGGCGTAGAGCGACGCCATGTTCGCGAGCAACGCCTGCGCTGTGCAGATGTTGCTGGTCGCTTTTTCGCGGCGAATATGTTGCTCGCGGGTTTGCAGCGTCAGGCGCAATGCGGGCTTGCCGCGTGAATCCTTGGAAACGCCCACGAGCCGTCCGGGCATGTGACGCTTGAAGGCGTCGCGCGTGGCAAAATAACCGGCGTGCGGTCCACCGTAACCGAGCGGCACGCCAAAACGTTGGGCGCTGCCGACGGCAATGTCCGCGCCGAATTCGCCGGGCGGCTTGACCAGCGTGAGCGCGAGCAGATCGGCGGCGACCGTGACCATCGCTCCGGCGGCGTGCGCTTTTTCAACCAGCGGCGAAAAATCATGGATGGCTCCGAACGTATCCGGATACTGCACGAGCGCGCCGAACACCTGTTCAGTGAACGCAAAGGTTTCGTGATTGCCGACCACGACTTCGATGCCCAACGCCCGGGCGCGCGTCTGGACGACTTCGATGTTTTGCGGATGACACGCCTCTGAAACGAAGAAAATATTCCGGCCGTCTTTGAGCGAGTGTGAGAGCGTCATCGCTTCCGCCGCCGACGTGGCTTCGTCCAGCATCGAGGCGTTGGCGATGTCCATGCCGGTCAGGTCCGAAACCATTGTCTGAAAATTCAACAACGCTTCGAGCCGTCCTTGGGAAATCTCTGCCTGATACGGCGTGTATTGCGTGTACCAGCCGGGATTTTCGAGCACGTTGCGTTGGATCACCGGCGGCGTGATGCAATCGGAGTAACCCATGCCGATGAAGGAACGGCAAACCTGATTCTGGGAAGCAACGGCGCGCAGCTCGGCGAGCGCTTCGTGTTCGGTGCGGGCGGCGGGCAGCTGGAGCGGTTTGTCCAAACGGATTTGCGCCGGAACCGCGGCGTCGGTCAAGGCGTCGAGACTGGAGTGGCCCAGCAGCTTGAGCATTTCCTGCGTCTCAACGGCGTTCGGTCCGATGTGGCGTTGGACAAACTTGTCCG
This sequence comes from Verrucomicrobiota bacterium, assembly GCA_051960355.1. Taxonomy (GTDB): domain Bacteria; phylum Verrucomicrobiota; class Verrucomicrobiia; order Limisphaerales; family DASXHY01; genus DASXHY01. The sequence goes on from JBQCEJ010000358.1 coordinate 3,045, forward strand.
GGTGAGCGAGCGAATCGGCGGAGAAATTCTTCTTTTCTGAATCTAACATCCGAGGAAGTTAAGAGCCGGTCAGGGCAAATCAAGAGAGATTTCGCAGCGCCGGCTGGTCGTCAATGCGCCGTGGGCAGGAAAAAGAAGAGCACGGCGAGGATGGCGTAGACCGCCAAGAGCAGCGCGCCTTCCAGCCAGTTGCTTTCGCCATCGCCGCTGATTTGGACAACCACCAGCACGGCGGCCGCGACGGCGACCACTTCCGGCAAGGTGAACTCGAAATCCATCGGCGTGCCGAACAGGTATGAGGCAAACATCAGGACGGGTGCGACAAAGAGCGCAATTTGCAGGCTCGAACCAATCGCAATCCCGAGCGTCAGGTCCATTTTGTCGTTCAACGCCGCCATCACAGCGGTGGAATGTTCGGCGGCATTTCCGATCGTAGCGACGATTACGACGCCGACGAATACTTCCGTCAGTCCGAGTTGCTGGCGTGCTGACTCGATGGTTCCGACCAAAAACTCCGACATCAGCGCTGCGACGGCGGTTGCGAGGCAGAGCACCCAAATGGATTTCGTCCGGGACCATTGTGGCTCGTGCGCTTCGACGGCTTCTTCATCGCCGCCGCGGAAAAGCCGGGGATGAGTTTTCAGCGAGAACAACAACAGCGCGCCATAGGAAAGAATCAGCACGATGCCGATCGCCAAAGAAAGATGCTGTTCGGCCAGCGGTTTCCAGCCACCTGGACGTGTTTGCGCGACCGCGTGAAAAACGGTGGGAATAATCAAGGCAACTGCGCCCAGCATCAGGGTGGTGGCTGAAACGCGGACTGCGGTCACATTGAACCGCTGGTGTGCTTGCTTCAAGCCGCCGAGAAAAATGGAAAGTCCAAGAACGAGGAGCATGTTTCCGATGATGGAACCGGTGATGGACGCTTTGACAACCGTCGGCAGTCCTTTCGAAAGGGCCACCAGTGCGATGATGAGTTCGGCGGCATTTCCAAAGGTGGCGGTGAGCAAACCACCGACGCCCTGGCCGAGATGTTTTGAAAGATGCTCGGTCGCTTTGCCCATCCAACCCGCCAGCGGAATGATCGCCAGTCCGGAAACCACGAACAACACGGTGTCGTTCTGAAGCGCTGGCACGAAGCGGAGCAGAACAGCGGCTGGAATGAAGATCAACAGCCAGTCGAGCGAAGGTTTCAGCCAATGGTGCTGGATCGAATTCATCGAGTTGACGGAGCCTGTGCGTTGTTTGCTTTCAAGCCTGGCGCATGATGCTGGAATCAGAAAAGTTTTGGGATCAGGTGAGCTTCAGGCCCATTGAGCGATGATGGCTGCGCCGTTTCTTCGATCTGACTTCGGATCCATCGACCGCCGCGCGCGCCTCGGCCAACGATAAGGGAAACAGCGCAACACTCGCGGCAGCGGCCACGAGGCACCAGATGCAATACGCTTTCTGCTTCACCGTTTGATCCACCGTCAGCCGCACACCTTGCAAGGCATCGAATCCCGCTTTCGCCGCCAGCGCGAGCGGTATCCACGGACGCGTTTTGGCGCGGTCTTTCCCGCCCATCGCGGCGAGTCCAAGCGTGACGGCGTAGTTGCCCAAGCCCAGAACGGCATCGGGCGTGTCAAAGAGCGAGTAAGCTTCCGCCGAAGCATCAACTCGGTCCGCATCCAGTTTGGGCAAGGGCGGCTGAGGCAGGTGCTTAATGATGCCCAGTTGATACAGCGAAATGATTCCCATCGCGCCGATGGCCACCAGCGACAAGCCGGCGATGGCGCGTCGCTGTTTGAGATAACTGTCCTGGGCGGTTCGCAATTCGCGGCTGAGACGGGCTGGATTCATCCTGGAAGATGACACACGCGGCGAGCGTGGTTCGATGGCGAGTTTGCCCCATGCGAAGCTTGATGCGCGCACAACGCCCCAGTTGCCGCTGCGCTGAGGCGATGGCAGGGTGCGCGAGAAGAAAGGAACTCTCGTGTGGCGGACAGGTGCGTTGAATTGGAAACAATTATGCCGGCGAGTTTGGCGGCAGTTCTGGGATGATCGCGTTCTGGATCAATCCGCGAAATTATCGTTTTACTTTTTTCTCTCCGTGTTTCCGCTGCTGCTGTTTCTGGTGGCGTTGCTCGGCTTGATTCTGCAATCCGGTGAGGCACTGCATCAGGCCTTGAAGGAATATCTCGCCGCGATCACGCCTCAATCCGCGTCCAGTCTGATCGACCGCACGTTGCAGGAGGTCACGCAAGGATCGAACGGCGGCAAGCTTTCCGTCGGTGTTGCGTTCGCCTTGTGGGCCGGCTCCAAAGGCATGCTCGCAATCATGGACGCGCTCAACATTGCCTATTCCGTTGCCGAGGCGCGGCGTTGGTGGAAACGACGGCTGGTCGGGCTGGGGCTCACGCTCGGTTGCGTGCTGTTGATGGCGCTTGCGTTGGCGCTCATCCTGTATGGAGAACATCTGGCGGACCTGCTGGCGCGCAGTTCCAGCGCGGCGGCGGCGTGGAATGTGATCCGCTGGCTGCTGCTGCTGGGATTGGTAGTGATAGCGTTCAACATGCTCTACGTCTATGCGCCAAACGTGAAACATCATCACTGGCATTGGCTCATGCCTGGCACCGTGGTCGGTGTCGCCCTTTGGATTCTGGGTTCGTACGGCTTCAAAACGTATCTGCACTTTTTCAATCGCTACAGTGTGACGTACGGTTCCATCGGAGCGGTGATTGTCCTGTTGCTTTGGTTTTACCTGAGCGGCATTGCGATTCTGATTGGCGGCGAGGTGAATTCCGTGATCGAGAAAGCTTCGGGGCGAATTGAAGAAAATCGGGAAACGGCGTGAAAGCACTGGTTTGCTTCCACGCTGAAGCGGCGTGAACGCCGCGCGCCGAAGCAAAATGAGAATCGCTTTGAAATTCCCCAGCCCGCAGCGCGGTTACGGCGCGCGGACGGGACCGCCTGGCGTCCCGGAATTGGTTCCTTCCATGCCCGGCAACGCATTCGTATGGATTGGATTCGTCAGCGAGTAGCCGCCGCTGTCGTACATCTCACCCGGTTGCAATCCGGGTTTGGCGCTCTTCTCGACGGTGGTGCTGGAACGGTCGCAACCGGCAACACTGGCCGCCAGCGCGATGGCAAAAATGATCTTTTGCATAAATTGAATTCAGTTCGCCTTAACTATCTCCACCTCGCGACGGTCTGTTCCACTCGGCAAAACACCCCAGGCTGGGTCCGCAGTAAGTTATTTCTCTCCGGCATAACGCTCTTCCTCGCGGCAGAACCAGCGCGCAATCGGCACGTCGGTCGAAGAGTGCGCAATGATCGAAAGCGCGATCACCAGCGCGATCAGATGAAAGAGCTTTTCGACATCGGGCAAATGCGTTTTCAGCACGATGATAGCATAGATTACCGACGCGAAACCTTTCGGACCGAACCACGCCGCGACGAACCTTTCCGGCCAGCTCAGGCGCGTGCCCCACAAGGTCGGCAACAACGCCAGCGGTCGCGCCAGCAACAGCGCCGCCGTCGCAAACGCAAGTTCACCCCAGCTGGTTTGCATCAGGAACGCGGGTGAAATCAGCGCGCCGAACACCAGCAACGCACTCAGCTTGAGTAATTCCGCGAGCAGTTCACCGAATTTTTTGAAGTCATCGCGCAAGCCAGAGTGAACGGTCGCCACGGTGATTCCGGCGGCAAAGGCCGCGAGAAATTCATTCACCTTCAACAACACGGCCGCCGCCCAGACAACAATCCCGACGGCCAGCGCAAAGAGCGGACGGTATTCGGCGGTGATGGAAAACCAGCGCGATTTCTCAAGGCAACTCGCGATCCACGGAATGGCCACGCCGAGCGCGATGCCGCCGGCCAATTCGAGTGCGAGTTCGCCGCCGCTGAGATTCTCTCCGCCCAACACGCCGAGCAACGCCAGCACCAGTGGGAGCGCCAGCCCATCATTGACGCCGCTCTCCACGTTGAGGAGATGTCGCAGGCGTGCTGGGATATGCTCGCGACCAACGATGGCCGATGCAAAAACCGGATCGGTGGGGCTGAGCACCGCTCCGACCAGGAACGCTTGCAGCCAATTCACACCGGCCAAGTAATGACAGAGAATCGCCGTAAATCCAGCCGTGAGCGGCAGCCCCAGCAGCAGCGCACGTCCCGGCAATTGCCAGGCTGACGTGAGTTCCCGAAGGCCAACCTTCATGCCGTCGGTGAACAAGACGGCAATCAACGCCAGTTCGGCCAATCGTGAAACGACCGGGTCGCCAGGGCTGATGCGAATCCATCCCAGCGCGCCATCACCACAAACAAAACCTGCGACCAGGAAAAGAACCGCCGTGGAGAGCACAGTGCGATGCGCCAAACCCGACAGCAAAACCGCCAGCATCAGCACGAGTCCAAAAATCAGGATGGCTGTCACGCGCTCTCCCGGGACGGCGGGCGGCTGCTAACAATCCGCACGCCTGGCTGGGCTCTTTTTTTGCAACAGGGAAGCGACCCGTATCGGCATCGTCGCAAGTTGAGGGCGCTCGTGGCGCCGTTTGAATAGGACTTCATCACGGGAAATTCCCACCACCTTCAGATTGGAAGGACCTGGAATCAATCGGGTGTTCTGCGCCTTTTCAGAGTGCTTCGGGCGTTCACCCCAATTGAATCATCGCCCGCTCGGGGCGTGATTAGAATTGCTGTGTCATACGCCGACGATGTTTCGCGTTTGGGTATTTAAAAAATTATGAATGAATCAAAAGAAGTGGTGGTGATTACCGGTGCTTCCGCTGGCGTGGGCCGCGCCACGGTGCGTGCCTTTGCAAAACGCGGCGCGAGCATCGGGCTCGTCGCGCGTGGGCGGGAGGGGCTGGAAGCGGCCAAACGCGAGGTCGAGGAGTTGGGCGGTCGGGCGCTGGTTTGCGTCGCGGATGTGGCCCATGAGGATGAGGTGGAAGCCGCCGCCGCCGCGGTGGAAAAAGAATTCGGTCCGATCACCATTTGGATTAACAACGCGATGACTTCGGTGTTCTCGCCGTTCAGCCAGATGACGCCCGAAGATTTTCGCCGCGTCACGGACGTCACATATCTCGGCTATGTCTGGGGCACCATGGCCGCGCTGCGCCGGATGCGGCCGCGAGATCGTGGTGTCGTCGTTCAGGTCGGGTCGGCTCTGGCGTATCGCGGCATTCCATTACAGTCGGCCTATTGCGCCGCCAAGCACGCGATTCAAGGTTTGAACGATTCGCTGCGCTGCGAGTTGTTGCATGATGGCAGTTGCGTCCGCGTTTGCATGGTGCAGATGCCGGCGCTCAACACGCCGCAGTTCGGCTGGGTGAAAAGCCGGTTGCCAAAGAAGGCTCAACCGGTGCCGCCCATCTTTCAGCCGGAAGTTGCCGCCGATGCGATTGTCTTCGCCGCGACGCACAACCGGCGCGAAGTCTATGTCGGCATGCCCACAGTGAAAGCCGTGGTCGGGAACAAACTCGTGCCTGGATTCGCCGATCATTACCTCGCTCGGCACGGCTACGAAAGCCAGCAAACCGACGAGCCGGCCGATCCCAACCAGCCGAACAATCTCATGCATCCTTTGCCCGGCGACCCGGGAGCGCACGGAACGTTCGATGACCGAGCCAAGCCGTTCAGCGCTCAGCTTTGGGCAAACAAGCATCGCAAGCCGCTGCTCGCAGGCGGAGCCTTGATCAGTGCAGGAGTGCTTTTGGGGCTGACGCTCACCCGGCGTAATGGCCGATCGTAATTCGAGAAGCCGGGGCGCGATAGGGTGTTTGAAATGGGAGGAAAAGTATGAAATTGCAACGCGTTGGTTCTCCATCGGACATGGAAAGCCGGTTGAATCAGATCCTGGTGCCAATTGATTATTCGGCTCCCGCGCACCACGCCTTGAAATACGCAGTGCCGCTGGCCGAGGCGTTCGGCGCGGGACTCCATCTGCTCGTCGTGGTGGAACCGGTTTCATTCATCTCCGGCCTGGAGCAGATCCCGATCATTGTCCTGGACGATCCGGAAGTGGCGCGCGAGGCACACCGTGAATTGCAGGAACTGGCCGAGCGCGAAATTCCGCCCGAGATCAAAACCACTTTGTCGGTGCGGACCGGGAAACCGTCTCAGGTGATTGTCGAGACCGCTGCCAATTCGGGTGTTGACCTGATCCTGCTTTCGACTCACGGCCGCACCGGTTTGAAGCGCGTCCTGCTGGGCAGCACGGCCGAACAGGTGATGCGCCACGCGCCTTGCCCGGTGCTCGTGTATCGGGAGCGGGTGCTGGACCGATTGGAAGAGCACGAGATCGCACCTTCGGCGAACATGAAACACATCGTTGTCCCGGTCGATTTTTCCGAACCCTCCGTGCGCGCGGTGCGTTATGCCATTGGTTTTGCTCACCGGATGAATGGCCGATTGACCCTGCTGCACGTGGTTCAACCCATAGCCACCGCCACGCGGGTGGCGTTGGATTTCGAGCGGCTCAATCGACAGGCGCTGCAATATGCGCGGGGAGAGTTGACGGAACTGGCGGCCCGGGAAATCAACGGCGCAATTCCGACATCTACTCGAGTTGTCACGGGGGTGCCCTTTGATCAAATCACTCGCGTCGCCAAAAAGATCGAGGCCGATCTGATCGTCATTGCGACCCACGGACGCAGGGGCTTGAAGCGAGCGTTGCTGGGCAGCACCGCGGAAAACGTGGTGCGGCACGCGCCGTGTCCCGTTCTGGTCGTGCGCGAACCCAAGCGCCGGACGGCGAATGGCAAGAGTTCGCGCGAGTCGGCCCCGGCGCTGCCATTGCCTCTCTGAGCCGCGTAACAGTCCTGGGCGCAGGGATTGTTAACCTTGGAGGAACACGAAGCTTGAAAAGTGTCTGCAAGCCCACTCCCAAAGCGCTGACAAACTGTTCTGCTGGGTTGGCGCGGTGAACAACTTGCAGCAGTTCACCCTATTTCTGCGAATTGCGCTTCAGCTAATGTGTCGGGATGCAGTTTTGTTTTGCAACATGAAGAAAGAACTTCGCGTTCTGATGATCGAAGACACGGCGCCAGATGTGGTGTTGATCAATCATGAACTGCGCAAAGCCGGGTTGAAGTTCCGATCGCGGCGGGTCGAATCGCGGGAAGGGTTTCTGCACGAATTGGAGCATCATCCGCCCGACATCATTTTGTCCGATCACGGCGTGCCTGGTTTTGACGGATTCGCGGCGCTGGCCGAAGCCCGGAGTCATTGTCCGGAAGTGCCCTTTATTTTTGTGACCGGAGCCCCGAGCGAACAGGCGGCCGAGGAAAATCTGAGAAGCGGCGCCGACGATTATGTGCTAAAAGCCAGTCTGCATCTCCTCGCCCCGGCGGTGGAGCGCGCCCTCCTGGCGGCCAATACGCGGGCGCATCATCGCCAATTGGAATCCGCGTTGCTCGACGCCGAGGAGCACCTGCGATTGATCTCGGCCGAGTTCAAGGAATACGCCGCTTTCATGCTCGATGCCGAAGGTCGAATCGCCACCTGGAATCCGGGCGCGGAACAAATGCTGGGGTATGAACCGCAGGAAATCCTGGGTCAGGATTACGCGCGGCTGTTTGTACCCGAGGCTCTGGAACATAACTGGCCGCGGCAGATGTTGGATGCCGCGATGCGCAAAGGGCGCGAAGAGGAAACGGGCTGGCGCGTCCGCAAGGATGGCCAGCGTTTCCGGGCTCATCACGCGCTGATTCCATTGGCCGCCACAGCGAAGAAGGAACGCGGGTTTCTCTGTGTCCTGCGCGATCTGGCCCGGCGCGAACCAGATGAATCGCATCGCGCTGCCCGGGAGCGTGTGGACGAACTGGAGGCCGCCAATCGCGAATTGGAAGAGTTTACTCACACGATCGCCACGGACCTGCGGACGCCTTTGCGGCACATCGAAAGCTTCTCCGAAGTTTTGATGAAAACCACGAGTGATCGGCTGGACCCGAAGAGCCGGAGTTATCTCAAGACGATTTCCGAATCCGCGCGGCAGATGAGCCGACTTGTTGACGACTTGTTCACCTTCTCGCGCGTCAGCCAGGCGGACCTTTACCGCTTGCACCTGAGCCTGGGTGAAATCGTCAAGGAGGTGATTCACGATCTGCATCGCGAGCTGGAAGGCCGCAAGGTGGATTGGGTGATCGGCGAGTTGCCGGAAGTGGAAGGCGATCCCGTGATGCTCTGGCTGGTGTTGACGAATCTGATTTCCAACGCACTCAAGTTCACCCGTTCACGCCCGGTCGCTCGCATCGAGATTGGCAGCGCAAGGACGGGCAATGAGTTCGTCGTTCACGTCCGCGACAACGGTGTGGGCTTTGACCCGCACTACGCGTCCAGGCTCTTTCGCGTGTTCCAACGGCTGCATGGAAAAGAATTCGAAGGAACCGGCGTCGGCCTGGCCAATGTGCGCCGGATTGTTGAGCGGCATGGAGGACGCGTCTGGGCTGAAGGCGTGGAGAATGAAGGCGCGACGTTCTATTTTTCGCTGCCGCAGAACGCGGTCGTTTGAGGTAGATTAGGAGGTGAAAGTCGGTGAGTTGGGTTTCACCCTATTCTGGCGAACTAGCCACCTGCTAAATTGCACATCGGATCCCTGAGGACGTATCAAAAGGAAACTGCGCATCTTAATGCTGGAAGACGAAGCTCGCGATGCCGAGCTCGTTCAGCACACATTGAAATCGGAAGGCTTCGAGTTCACGTTTCGGCGTGTGGATACGGAAAGCGACTTTCTCGACGCCTTGAAGCGCTTCGAACCGAACGTGATCCTGTCGGATCACGGGCTGCCGGCTTTCGACGGATTTCGGGCGCTGGCTTTGGCGCAAAAGAAATATCCGGACGCGCCCTTTATTTTCGTGACCGGTTCGCTGGGCGAAGAGATGGCGATCAAGGCGCTCAAGAGCGGCGCCACGGACTTTATCCTCAAGCACCACCTCTCAACCCTGCCGCCCGCGATGCATCGGGCGCTGAAGGAAGTGGAATTCCGGATGCACCGCAAACGGGCAGAAGAGGCATTGTTGTCGAGTGAAGAACGCTACCGCAGCCTGGTGGAAATTTCCCCTGATGCCCTGTTTGTGCAGGCCCACGACAAGATTATTTTCATCAACAGCGCCGGGGTGAAGCTCTTTGGCGGCGCCACGACGAAGGACATCATCGGCAAACCCGCCCTGGACTTTGTTCATCCGAAGGACCGGGCGATGGAGCGGGATCGCATTCGGAATCTGCTGCGGGAGCATAAGCCTGTGAGCTTTGTGGAACGCCGCTGGGTGCGGCTGGACGGCGTGGTTCTGGATGTTGAAGTGGCCGCTGCGCCGCTCACCTTTGAAGGCAAGCCCGCCGCGCAGGTGATCGTCCATGACGTTAGCGAGCGCACGCGGTCTGAGGAGGAAATTCGCCGGCTCAATGCGGAGCTGGAGCAACGGGTGATCGAGCGGACGGCGGAACTCGAAGAGGCGAACAAGGAACTGGAGGCGTTCAGCTATTCGGTTTCACACGATTTGCGGGCGCCGCTCCGGCACATCGAAGGTTTTGTCGAAATCTTGGGCGCGACCAAATCGTCGGAGTTGGACGCCGAAGGCAAAGGCTTTTTGAAAACGATCGCCGATGCTGCCCGGCAAATGGGCCAGCTCATCGATGATCTGCTTGCGTTTTCGCGAACCGCCCGGGCTGAGTTGCGAAAAACCCGCATCAACCTGAATGAAATGGTTCAAGCCGTTCTCCGCGAACTGAAGCCGGATTTGGCCGAGCGCTCGGTGGAATGGAAAATTCATGACCTGCCTCCGGTCGAAGGCGATGCCAGTTTGTTGCATCAGGTCCTGACCAATCTGATCTGCAACGCTTTGAAATACAGTCGCCCGCGCAAACCAGCCCGCATTGAGATCGGCGCCCGCACCGACGGTGGCGAGACGGTCATCTTCATCAAGGACAACGGAGTCGGTTTCGACATGCGCTATGCCCACCGGCTCTTCGGCGTGTTTCAACGGCTGCATCGTGCGGCCGAATTTGAAGGCACAGGAATCGGGCTGGCCAATGTGCGGCGGATCATTCATCGGCACGGCGGCCGGACCTGGGCCGAAAGCGAAGTGAACCGGGGCGCAACGTTCTACATTTCGCTCCCCAAGGATAGCGCGCGCAAAAAAAACGTGCGATAATGGAGCTGAATCTGCAGCGAACCGCTCCACCAGTCATTTCCCTGCCATTGAAAAAACAAATTCACATCCTGATGCTCGAAGACAGCGCTGCCGATGCGGAACTGGCGCGGCAGACGCTGGCCCGGAGCGGCTTCGCTTTTTCGTCCGTGCGCGTTGAAGATGAAGACGCGTTCCTGCGGGAGCTGGAACAAAATCCGCCGGACCTGATCCTGTCCGATTATGCCTTGCCTGGCTTTGATGGTTACGCAGCGCTTGAGATCGCCAAAGCAAAGTGTCCGGAGACGCCGTTCATTTTTTTGACCGGCACGATGGGAGAAGAGGTCGCGATCGAGACCTTGAAAAACGGAGCGACCGATTACGTTTTGAAGCATCGGTTGGCGCGCTTGGTGCCGTCGGTCCATCGCGCTCTGCGTGAAGCCCAAGAACGCCGGGAACGGCGCCGGGCGGAAAAACAGTTGCGGGAATCCCACGAACAGTTGCGCGCCCTCTCGGTTTATCTTCAGCGCGTTCGTGAGGAGGAGCGAACCCGCATCGCTCGCGAGGTGCACGATGAACTGGGCCAGGCACTGACCAGTTGCAAGCTCGATCTGTCGTGGCTGGCCGGGCGCATGCCCAAGGATCTCAAACCGCTCATCGAAAAAGCCAGGGCGCTCTCCGCCCACATGGATTCGACCATTCGAACGGTCCGCCGGATTTCGACCGAGTTGCGCCCGGGCATTCTGGATCATCTGGGCCTGGTGGCGGCGATCGAGTGGCAGGCGAACGAATTTCAGACCCGGACCGGGATCCGTTGCGAGGTTCACAGCCAGCTCCACGATCCCTTGCTGGAAGCCAATCTCTCCACGGCATTCTTCCGCATTTTTCAGGAAACCTTGACCAACATCATCCGCCACGCCGGTGCCACTCATGTCTCGGTTCACTTGAAAGAACAGTCCGGAGAAATTGTCATGGAAGTGAAAGACAACGGCCGCGGAATCGAACTGGAAAAAATTTCCAACGGCAGTTCCCTGGGGTTGCTCGGCATGAAAGAGCGCGCAGCCTTGTTGGGAGGCAGGTTCACCATCGGCCCGGCCCGGGGCGGCCACGGCACCAAGGTTTCCGTCACCATTCCAATCCCCGGCAGCAGCACAGAAACGCAGAATGAAAATTCTCTTAACCGACGACCACGCCGTCGTT
>JBQCEJ010000359.1:0-7836 GCA_051960355.1 Verrucomicrobiota bacterium
CGATGGAACGTCGCTGGTTTTCTCCACGCTGCTGGGTGGCGATCTGCGGGATGCCGGCGTGAGCATTGCGGTGGAGGGTTCGGACGTTTATGTGACTGGCATGACCGAATCGACCAACTTTGTGCCCCAGCCGAACGGCTACCAGACCAACTTCGGCGGCCGTGAAGATGTATTCGTTGTCAAACTGACTGGCGGCACCAGTTATGCCTATTCCACCTTTCTCGGCGGTGTGAGTCAGGATCATCCGGAAAGCATTGCGGTGCGCGCGGGTGAGGCTTATCTGACTGGCTTTACTTACTCCTCGAACTTCCCGGTTGTTCGCGCGCTCGAATTGTCCAACGCGGCTTCCACGAATCTCATCGTGATGGACCAGCTCAATGCCCAAACCAAGCGAACCTCCCGGAGCGATGCTTTCGTCACCCGGTTGAATGCCACCGGCACAGATTTGATCTATTCCTCTTTTCTGGGCAGCACGAACGATGATTCTGGATTGGCCATCGCGGTGGATTCGTCCGGCTACGCTTACGTAACCGGCTATACCTATTCCAAGGTTTTCCCAACCAACGCCGTTCCGCTGCCAGTTGCCAACGAGAAGGACTTTAATTCGCATGTCTTCGTGACCAAAATCGGGCCGCTCGCATCGAACGATGTTCCCTACTCCGTCCAGTTCGGCAGCACCCGCACCGATCAGGGAACCGGGATCGCAGTGGACGAAAATACGGGTTATGCCTACGTCGCCGGCTTCACGACTTCGACGAACTTCTTTGTGCCAGCGATCGTGACTGACCTGCGTGCGACCAATGTCGTGGTGAAGGGTTCCAAAAGTTCCGAAGATGTCTTCATTGCGGTGTTGAATGCGGACGCCAGCGCCTTTGTTGGCTCGGATTCCGTATTCTTGGGCGGCAAGAAAAATGATCGGGCGAATGGCATTGCGTTGCAATTGAACGGCAGCAACGTGGTCGCCTACATCGTTGGTCAAACCGCTTCTGTGGATTTTCCGGTGACGAATGCTCCGCAGCCGATTCTGGGCAATGGCAGGAAGGGCAAAGGCGTGGATGCATTCGTGAGCCGGATCCTCTGGCCTTGATGCCGGTTTTCGGCGGGCGCTTTGAAAGGATGAACATTTGGCGCTCGGGGATGTCTCTATTGAACGGTTCGCCGGTCCCGTTGAAATGGCTTGGTGACATTGGCGAAATTCTGATGGTTTGAAATTTATGAAACGACTGCTGATCAAAATAGTTCCGTGCCTCGTGTTGTTCGCGCTCATGCAAGGCGTGGCCCACGCTCAGATCAAGATTGCCACAGTGGACCTGAGCCGCGTCTTCACCAATTATTGGAAGACCAAAGAGGCCGATGCCGCGCTGCAAAGCATGAAAGCCGAAATGTCCAAATCCGACAAAGAGTTGATCGACAGCCGGCAGAAAGCAGTGGACGCGTACCAGAAACTGCTCGCCGACGCCAACAACCAGATGCTCTCCAGCGAAGAGCGGGACAAGCGAAAGAAATCCGCGGAGGACAAACTCAAAGAGGTCAAAGAGACCGAGCAAAGCATCGTGCAATTTGAGCAACAGGCCAAAACCCGCCTGGGTGAACAAAGCCTGCGCATGCGCGACAATCTGCTCACGGAAATCCGCGCGGCGGTGAACTCCAAAGCCAAGGCCGGCGGTTACACGCTGGTGATGGATTCCGCCGCGCAAACCGCCGATCGCACGCCGGTCCTGCTTTACACGACCGCGGAAGATTTGACGGATGCGGTGCTGGCGCAACTGAAACTGAGCGAGCCGGTGAACACCGACGAAAAGAATCCCGCGCCGAAAGCTGACAAGAAATAACGGCGTCCGTTCTACGATTCTCTAAAAAGACGTTCCTTCCCGGAACGTCTTTTTAGCTTTTACTCTGCCGCTCAACGGGCTTCTCGAAGTAGCTCCGGTGCGCTTCCTCCAGAATGGCTGGAATTTTTTTCGCGAACGGGCTTTGGCGCAGCGCTTCCTCCAGGTTTAAACTCGCCGCTTTCGCCGCGTTTTCACCGGGAAACCAGTGATCGCCCTGTCCCAGCAGGTTGTAGCGCATCTTGGCCCAGGGCACGAGATCGAGTGGCTTGGCGTAGGTCCAGAGCCTGAGGATTTCGGCGATGTTGATTTCTCCCGGCACATTCACGTAGTTCGGCAAACCCTCAGACCAGCCTTCGCACCAGTCCGCCCCGAGCATGCGAACCATTTCTTCGCGCAACCGTTTTTCGATCGGTGCGATGGTTTGCGTCGCGCGGTCGTAATGTTCCAGTGCCTGCACGTGTTCGTCGAAATCCCTGGGCTTGCTCGCGCCGATGCTGAGCGTGTGCACCTGCGGGCGGGCGAGACAGTAAAGGTCGTTGAACTGCATCGGGGTGAGCGGCGCGCACAAATTCTGGATTTTTGGAGTGGGCTCCTGCAGGCGTCCGCCTTTGTCATTGGGGCTGATGATGAAAACGCCCATATCCCTATGTGCCGCGGCTTCCACGGCCGGCCAGTTGAGGTCGTTGACGAAATACCAATGCAGATTCACGTAATCAAACGCGTCGCTCTGGATGGCTTCCAGAATGATGTCGGTGGTGGCGTGCGTGGAAAAACCAATGAAGCGCACGCGACCGTCGCGTTGGAGTTGTTGGGCCGCAGCCAGGCAGCCGTCTTTCTTGAGCGACCAGTCCAACAGTTCGCGGTTGTTAATCCCGTGAAGCGAAAGCAGATCGACGTGCTCCAAGCCGAGATAGTTCATGGACGTTTCGAACGTTTCCAGAAATTCCCTGGCGGTCGACCGCGGACTGACCTTGGTCTGAACGATCATTTTTTTGCGGGGCAAGCTGGGAAGAATGCGGCCCAACTGCATTTCCGAGGAGCCATAACCGCGCGCCGTTTCAATGTGATTGATGCCCAGTTCCAGCGCCCGGCGGATCACCGCTTCGAGGTTGTCCTGATTGTCGCGGGGAACCTCGGCCGGATTCACGTCCTGCCACTTGAATTGATACCGCATGCCCCCGCAGGAGAAAACGGGCATGGCCAGTTCAGTGCGCCCAAAACGACGATATTTCATGGGGCGCAAGATAGGTGAAAACGCGCGTGAAGCAACGCCCGGAATTCTCCTCCGCGATGTCGCAAGGTGAACGTTCTCCGCCGCTTGCACTGATTGTCGCGTTCAATTAACGTCTCGCTCCGAATCGTTGGCTGAAACTTTAATCAAAGCGAATTTCCATGGCTTACTTGAACGACAATTATTTGAAACTCAAAGCGGGCTACCTCTTTCCTGAGATCGGCCGCCGCGTGAAGGCGTTTTGCGAGAGCAACCCGGAAGCAGCCCAGCGACTGATCCGCTGCGGAATCGGCGACGTCACGGAACCGCTGCCAGGAGCGGTGGTCGCCGCGATGCACAAAGCTGTGGATGAAATGGCGACGCGAGAGACGTTCAAGGGTTACGGACCGGAGCAGGGCTACGAGTGGCTGCGGCACGCGATTGCGCAAAATGATTTCCGCGATCGAGGACTGGACGTGGCCGACGATGAAATTTTTGTCAGCGACGGTTCGAAATGTGACTGCGGCAACCTTCTGGATATTCTCGGCTCCAAAAACAAGATTGCGATCAGCGATCCGGTTTATCCGGTGTATGTCGATACGAACGTGATGGCCGGTCACACTGGTGAGGCGAATGAAGCGGGTGCTTACGGCAAGTTGGTTTATCTGCCGTGCCGGCCGAGCAATGGCTTCGTTCCGGAACCGCCCAAGAAACATGTGGACGTGATTTATCTCTGCTCGCCGAACAATCCGACGGGTGCGGCGGCCACGCGCGATCAATTGGAAGCGTGGGTAAAGTACGCCTTGGAGCATAAGTCGGTCATTCTGTTCGACGCTGCTTACGAGGCTTACATCACCGATCCGGCGATTCCGCATTCGATCTACGAAATTCCCGGCGCGCGGGAATGTGCGATTGAGTTTCGGAGCTTTTCAAAAAACGGCGGATTCACGGGAACGCGCTGCGCCTACACGGTTGTGCCCAAATCGCTTCTGGCGCAGGCGAAAGCCGGCGAGTTCAAGCCGTTGCATCCGCTTTGGTCGCGCCGAATGACCACCAAGTTCAACGGCGTTTCCTATGTCGTGCAACGCGCGGCCGAGGCGCTCTACTCGCCCGAAGGCAAGGCGCAGGTGAAAGCGTTGATCGAACATTATCTCGGCAACGCCAAAGTGCTGCGGGCTGGAGCGAAGAAAGCAGGCTTGAAGGTGTTTGGCGGCGTGAACGCTCCTTACATCTGGGTGCGCACGCCCAAAGGCGTCACGAGCTGGCAGGCCTTCGACAAAATTCTCAGCGACGCCAACGTGGTGATTACGCCCGGCAGCGGCTTCGGCTCGAAGGGCGAAGGCTATTTCCGCATCAGTGCTTTCAACAGTCGCGCCAATGCTGAAGAAGTCGCGCGCCGCCTGCAGGAATTGAAGTGGTGATCAGGATCGGAGGAAGCTGCCCGGGCTGACCTAGCTGGTGAGCCGGGCGGCGGGCAGGTAGATCGTGAAGGTCGTTCCTTGTCCGGGTTGTGTGTGGACGTGCAGAGCGCCTTTGGCTTCTTTGATCAGGCGTTGGACGATATTCAACCCCAGACCGGTGCCTTGCCGCACGTCTTTCGTCGTGAAATAGGCCTGAAAAATTCTAGGCAGCACATCTGCGGGAATGCCAGGCCCGGTGTCTTGCACGGAAACCTGCAGCAATGGCGCTGTGTTGGCGAAATTCTCGACGTTGAGGAAGCGGGATTGCGAGCTGTCTCTGAAGCCGGTCAGATCGATTGATTCGTGCAGCACTTTTCCAGAAACGACGACCCGATGATTCTCAGGACAACATTGCAGCGCGTTGACTGTGAGATTGAGCAGCACTTGAATGACATCCGTGCCGTTCATGTGGACACCGATATCTTCCGGGAGCGTTTGCACGCTGAATTCGTTCTGTTGCAGGCTGGGATGAACATTCACCAAATGCTGAAGATCGGTCAGTAACTGGTTCATCCCGATGCGCGGGCCTTCGTCAGACTGACGGCGCAGAAAACCAAGGTAACGTCGTGAAATTTCAATGCAGTTGGTGATCTGGCGGGTGATGATGCTGAGGCGGTTGTTCAGGAATTCCACGTCCTCTTTGCCGAGTTGCGTGGCGTTGTTGAAACGTTGGTTCAACAACTGGACGAAACCGGAAAAGACCGTGAGCGGTCCGTTGATGTCGTGCAGGATGCTGGCGTAAATTTCTCCGCGCGCGTGGGCAATCTGTTCCTCGATTTTCTGGTTCTGCAACTCGATCATGAGCTGCTGCATCTTCTCGGCATTGTCGTCAATCTCGGTTTTGAGGGTGTGCCGCTGCATCGCGTTGGCTACAGCGGCTCGCATCGTGGCGAGATCAAATGGTTTGTTGATGTAATCACAAGCCTGCAGGCGCAGGGCTTGGCGCATTGTGTCGGTGGTCTCGAAAGCGGTCATCATGACCACTTCCAGATCCGGGTTTACCGCCTTCAGCCGTTCCAGGGTTTCAATTCCCGACATGCCGGCCATGCGGATGTCGAGCACGGCCACGTCAATCCTGTTGTTTTGCGCCAGCTCAATGGCCTGCGGACCACTGTTGGCCATCAGGATGTTGTAATCGTCCTTGAAAATGAAGCGGAGGGATTGCCGTGGACCGTCTTCGTCATCCACAATCAGCAACGTTCCGCGGCGCTTGAGCAGGTGGATTGGTTCCGTGTCTGATAAGGTTGCTTCCGCTGTTGGCACAAGCGAGGGCATAGCTTTCGAATCAGTCCTCGAATAATTGGTCCAGGAATCGATTCGGCACGGTGCGAATCCTACTGAATCCTCCTTCATCTTCAAGTAAAAACCCGGGTTTCACTGCGGCAGAATCTGGTTGTCGGCACTGGCATGATGTGGAATTGTGGCGATGGCGATGAGCGAATTCAAATTTGCGTGTCCGGTCTGTGGCCAGCACATCACGTCCGATTCCAGCGCTACAGGTTCGCAGCTCAACTGCCCGACCTGTTTCCGGAAAATCGTGGTGCCGCAGGCGCCCGCATCTGCTGAATCCAAATTCGTCCTTTCCGCCGCCGAAGCGGTCCGCCCCCGCGCTCCAGTGGGCGTTCCTGAGCCCAACAAGCCCGCCCCGAGCGCGTCCGCTGGTGTGTCCAAATGGACGGTCATCATTGGGCTTGTCGCGATGGTTGTCGTCGGCATTTCGGCCTATGCTTTCCGCGATAAACTGTTCAAAACCGGCGGCAGCTCAAATGCAGTCAGCGATAGAGGCGGCGCTGGCAAGCCAGCAAACGTCGTGGCTGCCGCCTTTCCGCCCAGCAAAAGCACCTTGCCCTGGATTTTAGACCTTTCCGATGCGGCGTTTCCGGAGGGACCCGTTTCTGGGAAGATTCACGACCGCGATTTTGTGGCGGAACGCGCCATATTGCAGGGCGGGAATCTCATGTTTCGGATGAATCAGAACCAACCAACGGAACTGGGCCTGAACATTTTTCTCTTTGCCAAACAGGCTGATGAGTTGAGCGGCAAATCGGCGACTGTCACAACCAACAATATCCGTTCTCCGCGCGCCGTCTTGCGTTGGAAAGACGGCGGCCAGACGGTCACCCGAAGTTTCACCAACGGCTACGCACTGCGATTGGAATTTGGGAATCAGACCGGCAATCGTATGCCGGGTAAAATTTACATCTGCCTGCCGGACGAAATGCGAAGCTGCGTTGCGGGAACGTTCAACGCAGAAATCCGAAAGCCGTCGCCGCCCAAGCCAAAACCCATCAAGGCCAACCAGGTGAATGTCACCACTCGGACTGAGCCCCATCAATGATCTTCGCCGCCTGGTTTTTCGTCCAGCACAGTTGCCAGTAACTCGCGCCCCAGAGCCGATGTTTCGCGCGTTTGAGATTCGTCGGCAAACCTGAAGGTTGGCAGCGCCCCCTGCAGATCCGCGCCAGAGGTAGATTTCTTGAGCATCGATTCCCATTCCTCAGCCTGTTGTTGGTTTAGGGTGACGCGCCAAAAGTTGTATTGAAGCAGGTGGTCGCCGGTCAAAGCCACGCGCCCGAGATGTTCTTTCTGAAATGCCTCCGAAGGTTGGCTCCAGCCCGCGTAGCAAAGTACGGGCAGATAATTCGTCCCGTTCCGCGTTTCCAGGTTTGAAGTCCATAGCACTTGCTTTCGAGCTGCGTTCCATTTGCCATTGGAATGAGTTGGAGCGATGGGCAAAGCCAATTTGACGGTGAGGTGGTCCGTCTCGCCAACGGACGAAAAGTCCAGCAGCGGCCCAAGACAATCGTCAAAAACTTCCGAGGGCTCGGGTTTGGCCAGATTCGGGTCAAGTTCCTTCTGTTTTTCCCATTGCTGAAGCTTGGCGCGATACGAGTCTGTTCCAGCCAGATAACCTGTCCAGGAGCGTTGCAATGCCTGCGGGTCAGCCACAAAATTTAGAGCCGCTGGCACGTTCGTTTGATTCGCTACCGCCAGCTTTCCGGCCAGGAATCGTTGTAACAAACTCGCCAATGCGGCATCCTCTTTTCCGGAATTGATAGAGAATAAGATCGGCGCGTCCTTCAAGTGAATGTAGTTCCGCTCCACCAGGTATTGAATGAAGCGAACCATGAACTCTTCGTTGGATTCAGCCTTGGAAGATGTTGAAACGCTTCCCAGCCAGCCGTACAAACCCAGGTTTTTCACATCCCTTCGAAAGTCTGTATCCAGAAAACGGTGAAGATTCGTGTAAAGAGGCTCGTTTCCCAGCTCCTTCTCGCTCCAGCCTAAAATTAAAGCCACGACGCGATCGGCTGCCTGGGATTTCAATTCCACT
>JBQCEJ010000360.1:0-26075 GCA_051960355.1 Verrucomicrobiota bacterium
TTGGTTCACGTTCATTGGTGGGGTGACCGGCTATACGACCGGCATGTTGATGATCTGGTTTCTGAACGCGGTGAACTACCCGCTCGTGGTTGGCGGCAAGCCGATGTTCAGCCCGTTCGCGGCCTTTCCGCCATCCTACGAATTGACGATTCTGTTCGGTGCGTTTGGTTCACTCGGTGGCATGTTGTTCCTCAACCGCCTGCCGCGGCTGCATCATCCGCTTTTGAAGAATCGCCGCTTTGCGAAGGTCACCCATGATCGCTTCTTTCTCGTGATTGAAACCAGCGATCCGAAATACTCGGAACCCGGCACAGCTAAATTGCTGGAAAATGCCGGTAGCAATCACATTGAGGTGGTGGAGGAATAATGCGCTACTTCCTGTTTATCTTTGGAGTTGCAGTGGTGGCGGTCATGGCCATTGCCGGCAGACGTTTTGATGATGGCGGCGGAACGTCCCGCAAGACGCCGTTGTATATTTTCCCCGACATGAAACGTCAGCTCAAGCTGCGTCCGCAGGAGCCCAACGGGTTCTTTGCCAACGGCGTGAGCTCACAGTTGCCGGTCGCCGGAACCGTGGCCCGCAGCCCGGGCATCCAAGTCGGCGAAAAGACCGTTTATCCTTACGACGACTCGCCGGTTTACACCGGGCGCCTGACGGGTTCGACGAACTACGTTGAAACCAATCCGTTGCCGATCAGCGGCGAATTACTAAAACGCGGTCAGCAACGGTTCACTATTTACTGCTCGCCTTGCCATGGGGCTCAGGCGGATGGAAATGGAATTACGAAAAAGGTCGGCGCCATGGCTGTGGTGGCCAATCTGCATGACAAGCGGATTGTGGAAATGACCGACGGTGAAATTTTTAATGTCATCACGCATGGTCGGAATCTGATGGGTGCTTATGGCCCGAATGTTCCAACGGCAGACCGCTGGGCGATCATCGCTTATCTGCGCGCGCTGCAGCTCAGCCAATTGGGCACCATCGATGATGTCCCGCAGGAATTGCGTTCCGCTTTGAAGAAGTAGCCTATGAGTTCGCTTAAAAAAACTGCCAAGCAACCACCACTGGATCTTTCCAAATGGCGGAAAGTGCCCACGCTGCTTTTGGTGGGAGGAGGCGCTGTTGCGTTGCTGGGATTCTTTGTGAATCGCCATCAATTCGCCTTCTCCTGGCTGGTCGCCTACATGTTCTGCCTGAGCATCTGTCTCGGCGCACTGTTTCTGGTTCTGGCGCATCATCTTTTTGATGCCGGATGGTCGGTGCCGATTCGCCGATTTTGTGAACACCTCGCCAGCATGCTTTTTCCATGGATGCTGTTGCTTTGGATTCCAATCGGCTTATTTGCGAAGACGCTCTACGTCTGGATGACGCGCAATCCGGCGACCGATCATGCACTGCACGCAAAGCTGCCGCTCTTCACGGTCAAGGGTTTTTACATCGTCTCCGGAGCGTGCTTCCTCATTTGGTGGGTTTTGACCCGCGGTTTGCGTTCGTGGTCGCTGAAGCAGGATGAAGTGGGCGGGGCCTTGCCGACCTACAAAATGCGTCTCTACTCCTACTGGGGTATTTTCGCCTTTGCTGTGACGCTGACCTTGGCGGTGATCATGTGGATGAAAGGAATGCAATACGAGTGGTTCTCCACGATGTATGGCGTCTATTATTTCGCTGGCAGCGTCTGGATGACTTTGGGTTTGGTGTATGTCATCACGATGGTCTTAAACCGGCAAAACATCCTGACCGACGTATTGCATGAGCATCAGTTCTATTTCATCGGTTCATTGATGTTCGCGTTCACGGTTTTCTACGCCTACATCCATTTTGCCCAGTATTTCATCATCTGGAACGCTAACATCCCGGAAGAAACCTTCTGGTATATCGCCCGTGAAAACGGCACCTGGTTTTACATCGGGATGATCATCATCTTCGGTCATTTCTTCATGCCGTTCCTGGGACTCCTGCGGATCGACCTGAAGAGCGTCTTCCCTTACATGGCGGCCGTGGCCACTTGGGGTTGGTGCATGCATTACTTTGACATGACGTTCAACGTCATGCCGGTCGCGCATCCGAATGGCTTTCCGTGGCAGTGGATGTGGATGGATCTCGGCTGCCTGGCGTTCATGCTTGGTGTCTTGGCGAAGGTGTTCCTGGCCAAGTTTGCCAGCGCCGCTCCGTATCCGCTGAAGGATCCGCGACTGATCGAAGCCATGGGTCATTATCATCCGGTCCCAACCCAAATTTCCGGTGGCGAATTGGACGAAACCGACAACATGCCGGATGCACCGAATCACGGTTCAGCGAACTAAGGCAGCCATGAATTCTGAGACAACCAACAGCTGCAATTGCACGAGTAAAGCGGCGTATGCCGGAGCGATCGTGGGAGCATTCCTGATCGTTGCGGCGCTGATCTGGGCGATGCGTCATTACACTCAAACGCCGGCTTTGAACGCCAATCGCGCCGCCGAGCGCGCCAAGGCTTATGCTGAAATGCGAGCCGCCGAGGCCAACGCAATCAACAATGTCGGTTGGATCGACCAAGGCAAAGGCATCGTCCGCCTGCGCGTGGAAGACGCCGTCAAGATGGTCGAGCAGCAGTGGGGCAGCGATCCGGCTGCCGCTCGCGCCGACCTGATTAAGCGCGTTGAAAAAGCCACTGCGGTCCCGCCTCCTGCGCCCGCCAAACCGAGCCAATTTGAATAGTCCGTGGCTGCTTTGATGAACGCGACTCGTACTCCTTCCTGCGCTGCTGGCGGCGACTCTTTTTCGTCCAACGAAATCGATGCGTCCTGCCGCGTGCCGCTCTTTGCGCTGTTTCTCGGCGCAGCAATCTGGCTCCTGGCTTCGTCCGTCTTCGGGATGATCGCCTCGATCAAATTTCATTCACCCGATCTCTTATCGAACTGCGCCTGGTTTACGTACGGGCGACTCCATGCGGCGGCGACGAATGCCTTGCTCTATGGCTTTGCCATCCCAGCGGGTCTCGGGGTCGGACTCTGGATCATCGCGCAATCAGGGCGCACCGTTGTTGTCCAACCGGCAATCATCGGCCTTGGCGCCAAACTATGGAATGTCGGCGTGCTGGTCGGGTTGGTTGGTATTTTGATGGGTGACAGCACGGGATTTGAGAGTTTGGAAATGCCACGTTACTCGGCGGTGCTGTTGTTCATTGGCTACCTGATCATGGGAGTTTGGACACTGCTCACGCTGCACGCTCGTCGGGAGCGGCGGTTGGAGGCGTCCCAGTGGTTTTTGCTGGCGGCACTGTTCTGGTTTCCCTGGATTTTCTCCACTGCGCATCTGCTGCTCACAGTTTGCCCCGTGCGCGGAGTCACGCAATCGGTGATCAATTGGTGGTATTCTGCCAATCTGCATCTCGTCTGGCTGGGGTTGGTGGGTTTGGCTGCTTCGTTTCACTTTCTGGCCCGGCTGATGAACCGCGCTTTGTATAGCCAATATCTGGCGCTCTTCACGTTTTGGACGATCATTCTGTTTGCAACCTGGAGCGGTATTCCGAATAGCGCCCCGCTTCCAGCCTGGATGCCGGCGTTGAGCATGATCGCCACGGTGCTCACCTTCATCACCGTGCTGACGGTCATGGTAAATGTCTATCGCACCGCCGGCAAAGGTTGTTCCCAAACTCAAAATCCGACGCCGGGCAAGTTCATCGCGTTCGGACTAATGGCCTTCACGGCGGCTTGGTTGATGAATATCGTGGGTTCCCTGCGGGAACTCAGCCCGTTCCTTCACTTTACCTGGTTCACGGTGGCTCAGTCCTTTTTGAACGTTTACGGCTTTTTTGCCATGACCATGATTGGGGCGATCTACTATATCGTGGCGCGCGTCGCGGGCATCGATTGGCTTGGATGGAAAACGGTTCGCGCTCACTACTGGGTGGCGTTGCTTGGAATTCTCCTGTTCGTTGTTCCGCTGGCCATTGGCGGCGTGATCGAAGGGATCAAGTGGAATAATCCGCAGTTCACGGCCGTGGCGGTGGCGAAGGCGACATTGCCGTTTCTTCGCGCGAGTTCGCTTGGTGAAACACTGATCCTGATCGGCAACGGCCTGTTGCTCTTGAATCTGCTGAGGCTCCTGGCTCGTTATGCCCGCACGCACTTTGCTCCGGTTTGTGCCGACGCGATCGCGGATTTGAAGCCGGCGGAGGTGAAGTCATGAATTACGGACCCTTGATTTTTCTCGCGGCGTTTCTGGGCATGTCAGCTTCGTGGTTTGGGTTTGTGCTCACGCCGCAGCTTCAGCTTGGCCGCGCCCAGCAGGCCACCAATACCGTCAACACCGCCGAGCTTTATCCGATTGCTCGGCCCGGCTTGGCGAGTCAGGGCGCGCAGGTTTATCGCGCCAACGGTTGCGCCGCGTGTCACAGCCAGCAGTTGGAACAAACCGGCACGCAGATCAATGTCATTCTGACCGAAGCCGGCACTAACCCGGTGGCGGTTGTGGAAGCCTTGCTGAAAGCGAGAGTCGGTCTGACCAATGTCAATGCGGCCGGTTTGGCAGTTGGCGTTCCGAAACCGATCTTGCAGGGCGTTCCAATCAACATTGCCAAAACCGCGGCGAAAGCGGCGCGGGACGCCGGGGCCGATGCCCGAGTGGAAATTGTGCCCGAAGGTCCGGACATGGCGCGCGGCTGGGGAAAACGCCGAACAGTCGCCCAAGACTTCCTCTATGACAATCCGGTGATGCTGGGTTCGCAACGCGTCGGTCCTGATCTCGCCAACGTCGGCGCCCGGTTGCCTGATGCGAACTGGCATTTGCGGCATCTCTATGCTCCGCGATTGGAAGTGAAGGATTCGCCGATGCCTTCTTACAAATTTTTGTTCGAGAAACGGAAGATCGAGCAACAGGCTTCTCCGGAGGCGTTGCAACTTCCTGCGGAAATGGCCCCGCCGAAAGGTTATGAAATTGTTCCGACGGCTGAAGCCAAGGCACTCGTGGCTTATCTGGTGAGTCTGCACGCTGGTGCACCGCTGTTTGAAGCGCCTCTAAGTGTGGCCGCCGCCCCGGCTCCGGCACCTGCGGCCGCAACCAATTCTCCCGCGAAATGAGTTCTTCCACCCGACAGCCTGAAAAGAGCGTTGTTGATTCCGGTGAATCGCAGTCCCGAGGACCAGCGGTTCCGATCTGGCTGATTGTCCTGATGTTCCTGCTGCTCTACTGGGGCGCACTGTATTTTGACAGCAACGGCGGTTGGTTCAGCGCCAAGGTCTATGCGCCGTATCACACCGTTGAGGAAATCCAAGCGCTGCAGCCGGTCAGTGGCGGCTCGGAAGTATTTGAGCTCGGCAAAGCGGTTTACAATCGGCCTACCTGCGCGGCGTGTCATCAGGCGTCGGGTCAGGGTGCGCCGGGGCAATTCCCGCCGCTGGCCGGATCTGAGTGGGTGAATGAAGCCGAGCCCGGGCGCATGATTCGTTTGGTTCTGAATGGCCTCCAAGGTCCGATCACCGTCAAAGGACAGAACTACAACAACAACATGGTGCCTTGGAATGTTCTGAGTGATGAAGAGGTTGCCGCCGTGATCACCTATGTTCGCCAGAACAAGGAGTGGGGCAATAATGCTTCCGCAGTGACTCCGGCCCAAGTCAAAGCCATTCGAGAGAAGATCAAGAATCATCCCGGCGCATTTACCGCCGATGAGTTGATGAAGATTGCTCCGGCGGAGTAATCAGCGGCCGAGGCGCGCGTTGATCTGATCGATGGCCCAGCGCGCGTGTTCCACAATCAGCGGTTCAGAGTCAAGCGTGGCTCGCTCCAAGGCCGCTAACGCTGTTTCATCTCCCACGTTTCCCAACGCTACACAGACGTTGCGCAGAATCCCACGACGTTTGGTGCGAAGCATCGGCATCCCGCGGAAGCGCTGCTTGAACTCGACAGCATCCAGGCTGAGCAGTTCGATCAACTCGGGTGCGCCCAGATCGGTTCGCGCATGGCTTTTCAGCAAACGACCCGCGACGGCGAATTTGTTCCAGGGACAGGCGGCGAGGCAATCATCACAGCCATAAATGCGATTGCCAATCAGCGGCCGCAGTTCCACTGGAATCGAACCTTTCAACTCGATTGTCAGGTAGGAAATACATTTGCGGGCGTCCAGTTGAAAGGGCGCGGTGATCGCGGCGGTAGGGCAGGCGGAAAGACAGCGCGTGCAGGAACCGCAGCGATTTCGTTCCGAAGCGTCGGCTTCCAGTTCAACTGTGGTAATGATTTCGCAAAGGAAAATCCAGTTGCCGAGCTTGCGGCTGATCAAGTTCGTGTGCTTCCCAACAAAACCCAATCCAGCACGCTGTGCGAGATCGCGTTCGAGCAGCGGTCCGGTGTCCACGTACCAGAGCGAACGCGCCTCTGGCCCGCCCAGTTCGTTGATCAATTGGGTAACCCGTTTCAGAGGCTCGGCGAGAAGATCGTGGTAATCGGGATAACGAGCGTACCGGGCCATAATGCCTTGGCGCGCGGTCGGCTCGGAGGGAAGTTCCGGATTTTCTGAGTCGGAAGAATAACTGACCGCGAGGCAAATGATGCTTTTGGCTCCCGGCAAAACTTCCTCGGGATTTACTCGCTTGTGGGCATTGCGTTCGAGCCAGGCCATTTCGCCGTGCTGTTTTTCAGCCAGCCAGTCCTGGAATTGCCGGGCGTGTTCCGGTCGATGCGCTGTGGTGAAACGACAATCGTCAAAGCCCAATTCCAACGCCGCTTGCCTGATCTGTTCTTTCATCGACGATCTGCCTGAGCGATATGAAAATGATGGATCACATGCTGCGCCACTTCCTTGGCGGAGCGCAAATCCGTATTCACCAGCACATCCGCCTGGCGATAATAGGGCTCGCGCGCGATCAGCATCGTTCGGATTTTAGCGAGTGGATCGGGATCCTGCAGCAGCGGTCGATGCGTTTGATGCCGAACGCGCTCCCAGATTTTCTCCGGCGACGCCCAGAGCCAGACGATCAGCGCGTGCGTTTTGAGACTGCTGAGATTCACCTGATTGGTCGGAAGTCCGCCGCCGGTCGAGATTACGGTTTTTCGTAGAAGGGTGAGTTCTTCGACGAGTTCGCGTTCCTGCGCGCGAAATGCCGCTTCGCCTTGCTGCGCAAAAATCTCGGTGATCGATTTGCCCGCACGGGCTTCAATGGTTTGATCTGTATCCAAAAAGGTCAGATGCAGGTGCGAGGCCACGAGTTGGCCAACGGAGGATTTGCCGGTGCCCATGAAGCCGATCAGCGCGATGTTGTAAATCTGGCGGGTGCTGCTCACGATTCTGAATTAGCTGATTGCAGGGCGGATCGCACGTTGTTTCTCCGGCAGATTCAAATGTCGAAATCAAACGGGGTGAAAGGTTCGTGCTGTAACTTTCGTGAACGTTCGCACAATCCGGCGATGGTTGTTTGCTCCATGATTTTCACAACCGCTTCGCGAACTTCTTTCATCACACTGCGAATCGAGCACCGCGATTCGTCGGGGCAGGTGCACTTCTCGTAGAAACATTCACTGACGCAACTGACCGGAGCCAGCGCGCCTTCGATGTGCCGGACCACCACCGCCAGACTGATCTCTTCGGGGCGCCGGGCCAGCCGGTAACCGCCGGCCACACCGCGGCGACTTTCCACAACACCGGCGGATTTCAGGTCGTTGAGAATCTGCTCCAGAAAGCGTTTGGGAATGTTCTGCTGATCGGAAATGGTTTGGATGCGCACGACCGGTTCGTCGTAATTTTTTCCAAGCACCAGCAGCGCGCGCAGGGCGTATTGCCCGCGAACAGAAAGTTTCATGCACTACGTTAGAATCTACAGTGCCACGATCAAGAATTACTTTCGGTGCGGGCCAAAGCTGATTGAAACGCCAGAAAACGTCCTTCTATTACAATCTCTATTGACATACTGTAGATTGAAACTACTCTCGACCGCGTTGCTTGCCAGCAGGCAGTTCAAAATAATCAGAAATCGTGAAGCGAATCCTATTTGTCATCGTTCTCCTAGGCTGGGGTGGGCACTCACTCCACGCCGAAGACACAGCTGCAACTCTCGACGCGCTGAAGCGGCAGATCGAGATTTTGCAGCAGAAGGTGGCGGCGCTGGAGCATGTCCAGGAACTCGAAGTCGAAACGGCGGCGGCCGATTCAAAGGAAACTCCGCGGCTGACCGTCGGTGAATCCGGAGTCAGTGTCAGTTCTGCTGACACCAATTTCGTTTTCCAATTGCATGGTCTGCTGCAGGTGGACAGCCACACGTTCTTCAATGCGAATTCGGCTGACAGCGACAGCTTTCTGCTGCGTCGTGCCCGGCCCATTTTTTCGGGAACGGTTTACCACGATTTCGATTTTCTATTTGCGCCAGATTTCGGCGGCTTGTCGGTGCAGATTTTCGACGCCTATTTGAACTACAAATATCAGCCGTGGCTGCAATTCCGCGCCGGGAAATTCAAAACTCCTGTTGGATTGGAATACTTGCAATCGGACCCGGTGACGCCGTTCGCTGAGCGGTCACTGGTGACGGCGCTGATGCCGGGACGCGACGTTGGTTTTCAGCTTTGGGGCAATTTCCGTGACGGAGAAGTCAGCTATGCTGCGGGTGTATTCAATGGCTTGGGCGATGGGCGGAATGGCGGCAGCTTGGACTTTGAGGGCCATCGCGAGTTTGCGGGGCGCGTGTTCTTTCAACCGTTTCTAAAATCGGAGCGCGCCTGGAAAGGTTTGGGTTTTGGCGTTGGCGGCAGTTGGGGCAATGTGTCGTCAAACATCGCTGGCCTGCCGAACAACAGCGGTTACTTCACGGACGCGCAGCGGCAATTCTTTGCGTACACCAACGGTGTGGTTGCTGCGGGGGAACATTGGCGCTTGTCGCCGCAGAGCTATTACTATTTTGGGCCGTTCAGTCTTTTGGGTGAATACGCGCTGTCGGGTCAAGCCGTGCGACGCGGTGATTCAACCGGTGACTTGACTCATCAGGCGTGGCAGGCGAGTGCTGGCTGGGTCTTGACCGGCGAAGCTGCAACGTTTGCGGGAGTTATCCCGAAAGACCCGTTCAACCTGGCGGCCAACCGTTGGGGCGCGTTCCAAATAGTAGCCCGCTATGCGACGCTCGACATCGACAACGCCGCGTTTCCGATTTTTGCGGATCCGGCGGCTTCGGCAACCGAAGCCCAATCCTGGGCGGTTGGTCTGAATTGGTATCTGAACCGCGACATTCGGGCATCAGCCAGTTTCTCCCGGACCACGTTCAAAGGTGGCGGTGAAGGAAGTTCGGTTCCCGCGACGGTGACGCGCCAACCGGAGGAGGTTCTATTCACCCGCTTGCAACTGGCGTTCTAGAAGGCCACGGTTGATGAAAGGATTGAAACTGAAAGGAACAATGAAAACTTTTTCCAAACTGCTGCTCGTGCTGATCGGCTTGTCGGCGATCGCGCTGTTCGTTTTCACCGGCTCAATCACCACTGCCGCCCAAGGCAAGGCTGTGAGGCTGCTCAACGCATCCTACGATCCCACCCGCGAGTTGTATCAGGAATACAACATCGCCTTCGCCAAATATTGGAAAGAAAAAACCGGCGTGACGGTGAGTATTCAGCAATCGCACGGCGGTTCCGGAAAACAGGCGCGGGCGGTGATCGATGGCTTGCCGGCGGACGTCGTCACGCTGGCACTCGCCTATGACGTGGACTCGATTGCGCAACGGGCCGGACTCCTGCCGCTCGATTGGCAGAAGCGCTTGCCCAAAAACAGCGCGCCGTACACTTCGACGATTGTATTTCTCGTCAGGAAAGGAAATCCGAAGGGGATCAAGGATTGGGACGACTTGGTAAAGCCGGGTGTGGCGGTGATTCCCGCGAACCCGAAAACCTCGGGCGCAGCGCGCTGGGCTTATCTCGCTGCGTGGGGTTACGCGCTGAAAAAGAATGGCAACGATGCCGCCAAAGCCAAAGAATTTGTGACCCGCTTTTACAGGAATGTTCCGGTGTTTGATACCGGCGCGCGCGGTGCCACCACCAGTTTCATTGAGCGGGGCATCGGTGATGTGCTGGTCGGCTGGGAAAACGAAGCCCACCTCGCGATGAAAGAGCATGGGGCGAATTTTGAACTCGTCACGCCCTCCATCAGTATTCTCGCCGAACCCAGCGTCGCACTGGTCGATAAAGTGGTGAAGAAAAAAGGCACCGAAGTTGTCGCCAAAGCCTATCTCGAATATCTCTATTCTGAAACCGGGCAGGATATCGCGGGAAAAAACTTCTATCGTCCGCGATCTGAAACTGCGTTCGCCAAGTATGAAAAGCAATTTCCGAAACTGGAGCTCTTCACCATCGATGAAATGTTCGGCGGCTGGCAGCAGGCGCAGAAAACTCATTTCGACAACGGCGGCGTCTTCGATCAGATACAGCAGGGCAGCCGCTGAAGCCAGGCTGCTGAACGATCCTTGTGATGACTAGATCAATGAGTGGTGTTGTTCGATTCGCTTGATGAATTGATTCGCACCCATGCCTTAAGTAAAGTCGGCGCCGTAATCAGATCATCGTCCCGAAACAAACACGCTATCACGCTCTAACACTGTCCTGCATGGCCGGAAAAAAATTCAACGCATTGCCGGGGTTCGGTCTGACGATGGGCATCACCCTGTTTTTTCTGTGCACGATCGTCCTGATTCCCTTTGCCGGACTGATCGCCCGCACGATCGGACTGTCCTGGACTGAATTCTGGCATCTGGCCACGACGGAGCGGGCGATGGCGGCGTATCGTTTGACTTTTGGCGCGTCATTGGCAGCGGCTGTCGCGAACGCTGTCTTCGGAACCTTGCTCGCGTGGGTATTGGTCCGCTACGAATTTCCCGGCCGACGTTTCATTGACGCCATGGTGGATTTTCCTTTTGCGCTGCCCACCGCAGTCGCCGGTCTCACGCTCGCAAACTTGTTTGCGGCGAACGGTTGGCTCGGAAAATACCTCGTTCCACTCGGAATCAAGGGCGCTTACACGCCGCTGGGCGTCATCATCGCGCTGACCTTTGTCGGCCTGCCGTTCGTGGTGCGCACGCTTCAGCCTGTGCTGGAACAGCTGGAGCGCGAAGTCGAGGAAGCGTCCGCGACTTTGGGCGCCGGACGGTTGCGAACGTTCATCAGTGTGATTGCCCCAACTCTGGCGCCGTCGGTATTAACAGGCTTTGCGCTCGCCTTTGCCCGCGCGATTGGCGAATACGGTTCCATCGTTTTCATCTCCGGCAATCTTCCGTTCAAGACCGAGATTGCGCCCTATCTGATAGTGATGCGGCTTGAAGAATATGATTACACCGGCGCGATTGCCCTCGCCGTCGTGTTACTGGTTTTTTCCTTCACTTTGCTGGCGATCATCAATGTGATCGAGCAATGGGCCAACCGTTTTCAACACTGACATGGCTGGAATTCCCAAGAGAAGATCGAACGGTTCCCGCCAGCAATCGCGGCGTGGAACGGAGGAATCGCTGATCGTGAAGTGGAGCCTGATCGCGATTGCCCTGGCATTTTGCCTGGTATTCCTGCTCTTGCCGCTGGCCAATGTCTTCGTGCAGGCCTTCGCCAAAGGCTGGAGTTACTACTGGGGCTCGTTGATTCATCCCGATTCGTGGGCGGCCATTCGTCTGACCTTGCTGGTGGCTGCGATCAGTGTCCCGGTGAATCTCGTTTTCGGTGTGTCCGCTGCCTGGGCGATTGCAAAGTTTCAGTTTCGTGGACGCTCGCTCCTAATAACGCTGATCGATCTGCCCTTTTCAGTGTCGCCGGTCGTCGCGGGTTTGATGTTTGTGGTGCTCTTTGGACTGCAAGGGTTTTTCGGACATTGGCTGGATGATCACGATATACGAATCATTTTCGCCGTGCCGGGAATTGTGCTGGCTACCGTGTTTGTCACGTTTCCCTTTATCGCGCGCGAGCTGATTCCCGTTATGCAAGCGACCGGCACCGAGCAGGAGCAGGCGGCCTTGAGCCTTGGTGCCAACGGATGGCAGACGTTTTGGTTCGTCACTTTGCCGTCGGTCAAATGGGGTTTGATCTACGGCGTCATTCTCTGCAATGCCCGGGCCATGGGCGAATTCGGAGCGGTCTCGGTCGTCTCCGGTCACATCACCGGTTTCACGGACACCATGCCGCTGCGGGTGGAGAAGCTTTACAACGAATACAATGCGCCTGCCGCGTTTGCCGTGGCTAGTTTGCTGGCACTGCTCGCGCTCGTGACCCTGGGAATCAAAACTCTCCTGGAATGGAAGCAGTCATGGGAATTTGAGCGCGCGCAAAATATCACGATTGCAGAACCACACGCCGATCAGCACCAGGCTAAATCTTAATGAGAATTGAACTGAAAAATGTCACGAAGCAGTTCGGCGAAGTAGCCGCTGTCAAAAATGTCACCTTCTCAGTAAACGAAGGCGAGTTGATGGCTCTGCTCGGGCCGAGCGGCGGCGGCAAGACGACGGTCCTCCGCATGATTGCAGGCCTGGAGATGCCGACGTCGGGTGACATTTTTATCCGCGGCCAGCGAGTGAATGACCTTTCAGTTCAGGAACGGAACATCGGTTTTGTGTTCCAGAATTATGCGCTGTTCAAAACCATGAACGTGTTCAACAACGTCGCGTTCGGCCTCCGGATTAAGAAGTGGAAAAAACCCGACATTAAAGCGCGCGTGGGCGAACTCCTGAATCTGTTTGGCCTCGAAGGTTTGGACAAACGTTATCCGCATCAACTCTCGGGCGGGCAACGTCAGCGCGTGGCGATCGCCCGCGCCCTGGCCTCCAAACCCAGCGTGCTCTTGCTCGACGAACCGTTCGGCGCGGTTGACGCCAAGATCCGCCAGGAGTTGCGCGAATGGCTCGTCACCCTGCATCACGACCTGAATGTGACCACGATCTTCGTCACGCACGATCAGGAGGAAGCGCTCGAAGTTTCCAATCGCATCGTGATTTTTTCACGCGGCAATCTGGAACAGGTCGGCACACCGCGCGAAGTTTATGAGCAGCCGACCAACGAGTTTGTCGCGCGTTTCATCGGCGTGATGAACGTTCTGGATACAGACGTGCAGGGCGGAGTGGCTCGCGTCGGCGAGTTGAAGTTTCCCGCGCCAAATCAGCCCGACGGAGCCAAGCTGCGAATTGGTTTCCGGCCTTACGCCGTGCAGATTTCACCGGACCTGAGCCTGTATCCGTATCGCGCGGTGCTTCGGCACACTTTTTTTCTCGGCATCATGTTGCGCCTGGAATTCGAATTGGAGTCGGGTCTGATTCTCCGCAGTCGCATGACGAAAGAGGAATACGTTCAGCTCGGGCTCGAAGATGGCCGGCAGGTTTCTTTGCAGATTCGCAATTATCGCGTATTGGCGGCGGAGCGATCTGCGCTTGCGCCCGAAAAAGAATTGCACTACCAGCCGCCCCCGAGCATCGGGGAAAACATCTAGACCGCCTCTGTTTGTGCTGGAGCGCAAATTAGAGGACGCGAGCGGGTAAGCGCTGGATCGACAACCGGCATTCGTCACCCCACCTCCGCCCAGGATCAAAAGTAAGTCCTATCACGACTTGTTGATGCGGGTTTCCCGCCCATTGTGAGGGTTCCGGCCTGCGCGATTTGCTTCCAAGGCCGAACTGGGACACATTCCCCGAAGCATGACAACCCCTGTGGAAGAAAAGCTCCAGCCGCTGCGCAATGCGCTGCTGGATCTTCATAAAGCGCTGGTGGATTCAGAACGGGTGAGCTACGAGCAGACCGTCGGCGCGATTCAATCGCCCAATCATTTTTTGCAACTTCTGACGAACGATCCATGGTTTGCCTGGCTTCATCCCGTTTCTCAGCTCATCGTGGCGATGGATGAATTTCTTGACGCCAAGGAGCCTCGCACAATCGGAGAACTAAAGGCGTTGTCGGAACAAACGCGCCGCTTGCTTGTCGCCTCCGAAGCGGGCCAAGGTTTTTCCCAGCATTATTTCGACGCGCTGCAACGCGACCCGGACGTTGTGCTCGCGCATGCGGTAGTTTCGAAGCTGCTGCGCGCGCAGCAAGCGCCATCCTGAGGTGGACGCGCCGCCGGCGTGATTCGTTGCTCGCAAAAACTACTGGCCCTCTAGTCCCTTGAGATAAGCCAAAATCAGCGCCGGCAGATCTTTGCTGTAGCCGCCTTCGAGCAGGCTCATCACGGGAACGCCCAGGGCGCGCAGGTTTTGGCCGAGCCAATAATAATCTTCCAGTTCCAGCGTTTCCTGTCCGAGCGGATCGCGCGCATACGCGTCGAAGCCCGCCGATACCGCAACCACTTCAGGTTTGAACCGCTTCAACTCGTCGAGCGCAGACGACAAAATTTCTCGGTAGTGACCGCGCGAAGTTTGTTCGTGCAGCGGATAATTGAAACAATTGCTGCCAACATTTCTGGAACCGGTGCCGGGATAGCAGGGATGTTGATGAATTGAAAAAAACATCGATCCCTTTTGGTTCAACAGAATATCTTCGGTGCCGTTGCCGTGATGCACATCGAAATCGTAAACAGCCATCCGCTTCGTGCCGGTTGCCAGAGCTTCCAGAGTGGCGATGGCAATGTTGTTCAAATAGCAGAATCCCATCGAACGAGTGCGGGTCGCATGATGGCCGGGCGGACGCATGAGGCTGAAGACCGTTTCTCCGCGGCGCGCGCAGTTCAAAGCTTCCAGCGCGGCGCCGACCGAGGCGCGAGCGTAAGTCGCAATGCCGGGATGATAGGGCGTGTCGGCGTCGAGATCTTCCGGCTCCTCAAGGCGGGCGACCATTTGAGGCGTGTGAGCGCGGAGGATTGCCGCTTCACTGGACGGGCCGGGTTTTGCCCAGACGATCGGCAGTTCCGTTTGCGCCCGCAGCTTTTCGAGCGTGCGGCTGATGCGCACCGGCCTTTCCGGATGGCCGGGTGCTGAATAGCCGGTGCAGGATTCGTCAGTAATGATTTTCAATTTGAGCCAATCGGATTTCGCGGGTGATTCTTTTTCGGCGCGTTTTCGAAGCGGTTGCGTTTTGAATCACCGGACTAGACTCGCGTGAATCTAAGAATTCCTGTCGCGATGAAAAGCACAATTGCCGAGCTTGAGTGATTCATCAGAGGAGGGAAGGGCACAGAACGATGGAACGATCAGTTCAACAGTTCCACGGTTGAAAGCCCCGAACGTCTCCCGTGCACCAGAAATTGTTCCTGATAACGGGTCAGCGCGCAAACCGCCGCGAGTAACTCCGCAGGACGAGCGTTCCGGCGAACAGCAGCGCAATCAGCCCGGCACCGATCCAAAAGAGCCGGTTCAGCAGGCGATGCCCTGCGCTTTCCAGCTTGGCTCCGGCTTGCTGAATCTGTGGCGTGGCCTTGTCGAGCGAATTGATTGCGGCGTTCAGTTCGCGAATCGTCGCAGTCATTTCCTTTGCAGTGGCGGCGTAATCCAGAATGTTGAATGGCGGTGCATTCGTGTTCGTGGAAGGAGCGGGCGCGTTGGTGCCTTGATCGAAGTGGACCATAAAAACATCGAGGGATTGAAGCAATTCGCCCGAGGATTTCGCCAGCTCAGTTCCAGCGTTGAGCGTCTGCCGCAGCTCGGCAAGGGTTCCGTGCAAATTCATTTCGTCAGCGGCGAGGCTCGCTATGAGATTGGTGCGCTCGGTGGCAAGACCGTCGAAGATCTGCTTGATCGCCGCCTCGCGCTGGTCATTGACGAGCTTGGGCAACTGGTCGGCAACATGGGCAAAGGTTTCAACTGACGACGTAAGCTGCGCCGAGTTTGAAACGACCTGTTGCACGGCGGGCAGCCGCACGGCATTGAGGCTGAGCAACTCGGTCTGCCAGCGCACCAATCTGGGCATCTTCTGGGTCACGTAAAGCGCGCGCTCGGCAAACATGCGCGACTGAGCGATTTCGCGCACTGCGGGGTCCATACCGGCCAACGGGTCGAGCATAAGCAGATTGAAAACGCTGCCTGGTTTGGCGGGATCGCTGTTGTTCGCGCCCGCGATCTGCGAAGCAAAACCAACTGCGCGCGCCGCCAGCACGTTTTCCGGCTCTGAATTCTGCCGCCGCCAATTCTGAATCGCTGTGCGCAATTCGGTCTGCTGCATTGGCGTGAGCACTTTGCCCGTGAAAGTCCAGAGGTTCGTCTCGATGCCCCGCCAGCTTTCCAGCAAAGGCCGCGCGGATTCGCCAAACACGTGGGGCAGCCAATGCTCCTCGATCGCGGAACGCGCGACGGTCACGAAGACGGTCAGGTCCAGCAGATTGGCGTAGGCGTTCGGCCCTGAGGCGATGGAACACGTTTCAGAATCCAGCCCGCTCTTCCATTGCAGGGCCTCCGCGGGGTCGAGTGGCTTGGTATCTCGACGTAGCTTGTCCACACCGATGAGCATGGCGGAGGAAAATTCACCTGCGAACCGCAGCACTGTTTGCTGAACTTCCATCGGATCAAGCGCGGGCGGTTTTGTTTTTCCACCGTTCGCGACCATGCTCACGGTCCTGCCCGGCAGCTCCGCCGTGTTCTGCACCACGCGGCAACCAGTGACGAGCAGCAGCGGCAGCGCCGCAAGAATCAGCCCATTT
Organism: Verrucomicrobiota bacterium; assembly: GCA_051960355.1. Lineage (GTDB taxonomy): Bacteria > Verrucomicrobiota > Verrucomicrobiia > Limisphaerales > DASXHY01 > DASXHY01. Next base: position 16,539 of record JBQCEJ010000360.1, read on the forward strand.
CGGACTCCAGCCGCAGACAGAACGCCAAAGGGCACTTGCATCGTTTTCCTTATTTTAAAAATCCACTCCCAGCGAGGTGATTAGGCGGAAGTCGTCGGGTGTGGGAGTGTCGCCACCCGACTCGGTTTGCGGACTGGAGATACGGCCCCAGACGAATGACAGGTCCAGCTTCAAGCGTTTGTGAATTTCAAATTCGAGCGTCGTCACGGCATGATGCGTATCGTTGCCGGTTTCTTTGCGACTGAGCTGGCCGCGATATTCCAGGAGTAAATCGAGCCGCTGCGTCAGTTCGACGTCAAAACGCGTTGACAGCACCAGGGCCACCGAATCCGGCGACGCGTTTTCCGTGGCGGGAACAGACTCGAACCAGTCGCGCTGCCATGACGGGCTGACCGTCACGTTCCACTCGGTGCGCGGCGTCTTCACCAGGTCGTAACCCACCCCGGCTCCCACGGTGATCCGGTGACTGAGATTCTGCAGCGGGTCACGATAATATTCGAAATCGGGCAAACGCGCGTAGAGCCGACGCGAGAGAAAATAGTCGAACTGGCCTGTGAACCTGTGGTTTTCTTCCACTTCGGCACCGTTGAGTTTGCTGTAGTTACCCAGGTAATCGAGGCTGAGCCGCGTATCGGGCGTGCGGCGCTGGAGCGCGGCGTGAGCGTTGGCATCGGTTTCTTTGGTGTTACCCGCGCGGAAGCTGACGCCGGCGGAGACTTTACCCGACCACTTGTCCAGTTCACGATTGCCAGTGGGCGCAATGGCAAGGAGATCGGCGCGCGGGTAAGTGTTCGTGGTCGTCGAAGTGGTGACCTGCACCTCGTTCGACGTGACGAACACGGACCCATCCACCGCTTTTAGCTTTTCGATCCGCACACTGTTGAGCCGCAGCGAGCGCATCGTGCGGATGTCCTGCCAATCGAACGTAAGAAGATTTAACTCTTCGCTGTCGAACTCGAGCTTCTCCTCCTGCAACGATTTGATTTTGCCCGCGAGCCATTCGCCGGACTTCAATTGGATCCAATCGAAGGCAGCGCCCTGCGCAGGTTCACTGGTCCAGGGCAGGCATTGGCTGGGCAGACCCGCTGCCGACGTGCCAAACTGGTTGGTCGAGACCGGCGCGGGCGCGTCACACTCCATTCGCTCAATGCGGTCGCGGGCGATCTCCATGGGTCCGAGTGTCTGCGATTCGAAGACGATGTTTGCTGCGCTCTGCGAGACGATTTTGCCGATCAATTTCTCTCCGCCGCGCAGGCAAACCGAATCACCGCGGGCCTGGTCGGCCAAGAGCAAAGCGAAACCGAGCATCGCTGCCTGCGCTGCGTAGCGGGCGCCATTCTGACCGTTCGAATGCAGTCGGTTCATTGCGCTGGGATGGTGATGAGCGGCAGATTCTCCTTCTCACCCGGCTCGGAGAGCGTGAAGAGCATCATCATGAATGCGAAAGTGCGTTTGGTTTTCAGGTCGCGGTCGTCAATCCAGAACCAATGATCGCGGTAGGGAATCGCGACGAATGCGTTTGCGGGCTTTTCCTTGGAACTGCGGATGCGCACCACCCGCTGCTCTTGAACAACAGAGTCAGAACCGGGCGTTGCGCGCCCTTCCTTGACGTGTTCCGACGGCACCTCAATCTGAGCCGCCATGGTGTTCATGATGTGCAGGAGCGAACGGGTGAGGATGGCAAGTTCTGTGTCGTTGCTAGCTGTGGCGCCAAAGACGAGCTTCAACTCGTTGGCCTTCGGATCCAGATGGAGCAGCTCGCGCAGTTCCTTCAGATCCGCCTCCGTCTGCTCGCTGATGTTCCGCGAGCGGAACGTGACCAGCGTCGTCTGTTGTTTTTGTGCACCCTGCTCGATGCGCATACCGACAGCGCCCGAGAGTTGGATTTTCCGCAACAGTTCCAGTGCGCGGATGAAGTTCGCGTCCGGTGGCGACACGCCAGCAAGGTTGCTTTCCTGATTCTTCAAGCCGTTCATCGCCTCAACCGCAGCTGAAAAAACCGCATCGGCTGCGTAGCCGGACTGCACCATGAAAAGGACTGCATCGGGTGGCAACGGTGTCATCAGCGCTTTGACGAACTTGTGTCCCGTGAGCGGCGTGTAGGTGATGGTCGGACGATCTGTGAAACGGACCGAGCCGCCGACCGTGGCGGTGTTGCCGCCCAATCCTGTGGTTTCAGGTAAAGTGCCGCCCGCGGTGAGACCGGTTTCCAATGAGTAGCCGGCCACGATCTGGCCCACATCGACGAAAATCGGCGGGTCCAGGTAACGCAGCTTGACGATATTGAGCAACGTCTGACGCTTCCAGGATTCGGAGATGGACGCGCTGTAGTCAAACCGGTCTCGCGCCACGGTGCGCGGGCCGATGCCGCGGCAGCCCGTGACGATCGCCAACACGAGCAGAGCGCTTACGGCAAGAAGAAAGCGGGCCAAGGTGTTCATCGGCTATTTGATGAGTGGCAATGAACCCGCCACCTGCAGGTCTAGCGCCAGGTTGATCTGGTTTTCGATCTGGAAGAAGCGCGCCGCCTTCCGCGCCGGAACAACCTTGGCGAACTTCTTCAAAAACTTCCGCTTGAGGTCGGTGCGTTTCTCCTCAAGGTCGAACACGTCCGCCGCGAGACGCGCAGCATCCTTGTCGGTCATGGTGCGATACTGGCTGGCGTAGCGTCCGATGAGTTCCAGACGGCGATCAAGGAGCTTGTTCAATTCCAGATCGTATTCGCGGTGCTGCGGCCAGAACTCCGCGGCCTCGTCCTCCGTGAAGTCGATGTTCTCGGCGATGATGATGGCCTTGTTCGTGCGGATGTCGGAGCGGGCGAGTTCGACAAAGGCGCGCAGGTTGCCCGCATCAGGCGCAGGGCTGGACGGAGCTGAGCGGGAATCCTCCGCCCGCAGGCTGGCCGCCGCGAGAAAGGGCAGACCGAGAGCGAGGTTGCGCAGGAACGCACCGCGAGAAAAAACTTTGGTTTCAGAGTTGGTCTTCATGTTGAAGGTGATAAAAGTGAGATCAGTTGGCGACGGTTACGGTGACAGGCTGCGTCAAAGTAAACTCCAGCAACGTGCCGGGTGAAACCGTCAGCGTCTGGCCAGGTTTGAGCATGGAGACACCCGCCCCAATCGCCGCGCCCTTGCCCGCATGGCCATCGCCGACGTTGTTGCCGATCACCGCCCCAACCCCCGCGGTCGCGGCCACTTTTTTGGTGGAGGCGCTGCCGGCCTGCTTGTAGCCGCTGGTGGAGACCGGGACGGGGCTGCCGCCCACGACCATCTGGGCGAGCCGGATGTCGAGCGTGGATCGGCCCACGGCCCGACGGGCCTGGGATGAACTTTGAACCTTGCCGTAGATGACCGTGCCGGCTTTCGCGGCGACCACTCCGTTCGCGACGAGATTGTATCCGAGCTTGGTGGTGAAATTCGCGCCGGGCGCATTCTTGGAGGAAACGCCGTCCATCATCCGCACGAGCAGCATGGTGCCTGCGGGCAGCGTCACCGACTTCGGTTGCGCTGCGGGGGCCGGTGCAGGCGCGGGCGCGGCAACCGGTGGAGGCGTGGTGAAAGTGAGCGCGATGATCTGCGACGTCTCGATGACCTGAATACCGCCGCCGGTTTCGAAGCGCAGCGTCCCGGCGGTGCCGCCGGTGTATTTGCCGTTGAGCACGGAGCCGTTCTTAAACTCGAGCACATCGGCGCGCGCGGAGGCGCCGAGCAGCAGCAGGCCAAAACACAGAGAACAATTCAATCGGGTTTTCATAAAGTTCAGGTTCAGCGATTTTCAACGGTGCCTTGCAGCGCCTTGGCGAGACGTTCCAACTCAAGCGTCCAGCAGAACATGGAAAACAAGAGCGACAGAATCAGCAGGACGCGGTGCGGCGGCAGCGACAGCTGGTCGAAGCGGACGAAAAACATGACGGCAAAAGTCGAGCTGGCCAGGATGAAAATCAGGCGCGCGAAAAATGCGGCCATGTGCCCGATCACAACATGGCCGCCCCCCGGCAGAGGCGGCTGAAGCCGCACGCGCAGCCAGTAGGCCACCTGGATCAACACCACCGCCACGACGGCCCACCACACGATGCCCGGATGCGGCACGTGATTCGCATAATCGCTCGCCAGCGCTGTGATTCCGGCAAACAAGTGCATGTGTTCAAAAATAGAAACCAAAGCCGAGCAGGAAACCCTGCGTGTCCAAGTTGAAACGGAAATTGCCGCGGGTGTATTCCTCGTGCAGGTAGCGATACCCCAGCGTCACGGCACAGCGATCCGAGAAGCGACGACTCACGCCAGCGAACACTTCGCCCGCGATATCCGCCGCTACATCGAAACCGCCCACCAAGCCCTTCGCGTTGGCGGACCAGCACCGGCCCAAATCGTAACTCAGCGCGGCGCCGACCAACGGATCCACCCACGTCCGGTCACTCGCAGCGTTGAAGCCGGGGAACAGGCCGTCCGTGGCCGCGAAGTCGTTGGCGACGTGCCAAAGCCGCGCGCCGGCAAGCAGCTCGGCTTGCAGTTTACCTTCGAGCGGCAACTGATAAGTCAATGCGGCGGTGGAATGGATGAAATCCGAGCGCAGCGAGACATTGCCATACGCGGGGCCGGGACTGAGCGCGTCCGTGGTCAAGCGGAGCCAGGCGAAGTCCAAGAACAATCCCATGGACCGGTAACGCGCCTGTGCGGACAACATCGCGCCCGCGGTGATCTTCGTATCGAACCGCGCCATGCCCGGGTCGGTCGGTGATTGGTCAGGCAAACTGGAATCCAAGCCGACGCTAGCCACCCACAAGTAAGGCGTGACGGTAAAGGACCATTCGTTCGTGGCGGCGCGCGAAGTCAGCGCCGCCAGGGCGGGCACCAGCAGAGGCAGCAACCGGATGGGCGTGAAGCGTTTCATCGCAGGCGTTTGGCCACTCATTCCGCACCTGCCCACGCGCGGGCTTTTTCGAGTGCGTCCGGCAGGAAGTGCTGGATGCGGACGCGGCGGATGCCTTCCCCCGTAAACAGCAGCGAAGCCTCGCGCCACTGCGATTCGCACACGATGGCGATGCGCTCGAGGGCGTCGTCGTATTGCAGCTGAAACGAAACGTCGCTCCAGTCGCCTTCCTTGGCTACGCCCCGGAAGTCCTCGATGATGATCAACAGCCGCGCCTGGCCGCCGAATTTGTCGATAGCCTCGCCCGCCGCCCATTGGGAGGCGGCGAGTTGAGGTTGCGTCAGCAGGCCGGACACCCTGATGGTGAGCACCCGTCCCGAAACATCCACGAGTTCAGCGCTCATGCAGCAACCTGGATCACAGGTGGATCGTCAGACCAATTTGCGGTCCGGCGAGCACGACATCATAACGGAACCGATTCGCACCGCTGCCGGTCTCGTAGTCGGTCCCCAGCCAGCGGTAGCCGACCTGCAACGAAGCCGTTCTGGAGAAGCGCCAGTTCAGATACGGAAAGGCCTGCCAGGTAATATCAGAGCCCGCGCCGAAGCCGCCGACATCAAACCGTCCGTCGAAGGTGAGCTGCCTGCCCGAAATCGGATAGCTAAGGTTCATGCCGACGATGGGATCCCACCAATCTTGGGTGCCACCGCGAACTTTACCGGGTGGGAGGTTGAGATCGAGATTGGCTTCGATGCTGTTGTAACGCGCGCCGGCAAAGCCCTCGAAATAATCGCAGAACCGGTAACCAACCGAAGGCTCCACGAGCCATTGTTTCTGCTCCACGCTGCCAGCGGACCCGGAGGCACCCAGCTTCAGATAGCTGAACTCCGTGGAGAACGACCATTGATCGTAACCGAGCGTGAGTCGGCCGGCGGCAGCGAAGTCCAGATTCTTCGCGATGTCCGCGAAGTCAGCGTCCACGCTGGCAGGAATGCCCTTGACCGCAACGTCGCCGCTCATGCTCGCGAGGAACAAGTTCAGCGACGAGTCGAAGCGCCAGTGGTTGGTTTCCCCAGCGCGCAGAGCAACCGGGCACAGCACGACGCCCACGGCCACAATCAGCGTCGGGAGAGAGTTCAATCGGTGCATGATCGATTTCATAATGTCCTGGTCAGTTGGAAACTCAGTGATGAGCGGCTTCGGCCTCGGTGTCCCCGATGCCTTCGTCCGTGATCGAGTGTCCGCCGGCTTCAACCATCACTGCGCCCTTGCCGTCTTCCGAACCCATGCGCGGTTTGGCGTGTGCCAGGCCCACGCTGGCGACGTATTGCAGTGCAAGCGGTTTGGCGGATTCCTTGCCGAGTTCGTTCAGGCGCGCTTGCATCGCGGCGACTGTGTCGGGATGCGCCGCGGCAAGGTTTTTCTGTTCATAGGGATCTTCGGCAAGATTGTAGAGGTCAACGCTCGTGGGGATCAGCGTTCGCCAGATGAGCTTCCAATCGCCCTGACGAACGGCGCCGCGGAACGGCTCGACGTTGTAAACGACTTCATTGCGCGGCGAGATTTTTCCTTCGGCGATGGTGTCCCAAACGTTGAATCCATCGAGCGGTTTGCACTTGGCGGTGGACGCACCGGCCAGCGCAGCCAGCGTGGGATAGAGGTCCACGGCGTGCATGATGCCATCGACGGTCTGGGCCTTGATGTGGCCGGGCCAGTTGACGCAGGCGGCCACGCGGCAACCGCCTTCGAAAAGCGAGCCTTTGCCGTCACGATACGAGCCGTTGTCGCAGGGAATCTTGGTTTTGGATAAGTCGGCCATCTGGCCGGCGAACATTGCGTTGCGCGTGCCGCCGTTGTCGCTGTGGAAAATGATGAGCGTATTGTCGCGCAGACCCTTGTTGTTGAGTGCGGCAACGACGCGGCCAATTTCATCGTCGAGGCACGTGACCATGCCGGCGTAAGTGCGACGCGTGGGATCCGCGATGTTCGGATAGCGATCCACGTATTCCTTCGGCGCTTGATACGGCGTGTGAGGGGCGTTGAAGGTGAGGTAAAGATAGAACGGTGTATTTGAATTCTGCTCGCCGATGTATTTCACCGCGTCATTGCCGATGAGTTGGGTCGTGTAGCCTTTTTCTTTCACTGGCTTGTTGTTGCGGAACCAGTCGAGCACGCCGGCGTCGCTGTGAGTGTAATAATCCAGCTCGCCGATCATCGGGCCGTATTGGTAATCAAACCCGCGTTGCTTGGGCCAATATTTCGTGTCGGCGTGGCCGAGATGCCACTTGCCGATGATGGCCGTGGTGTAGCCGGCGTCTTTGAGGCATTGCGGCATGAGCCACTCGCTGGTATCGAGGCCGTAACCGGCCGGGCCGGGAATGACAATCGTTTGCAGGCCATAACGGAATGGATAACGACCGGTCATCAGCGCTGCGCGCGTGGGCGTACACATGGGCTGGACGTAGAATTGCGTGAGCTTTGCTCCGCCTGCGGCAAGCGCATCGATGTTCGGCGTCTTGATGTCGGTGCAGCCGTTGAAGCCGACGTCCTTCCAGCCGAGATCGTCGGCAACGATGTGAACAATGTTGGGTTGTTTCCCGGCGGCGAGCGCCGTCAGCGCGAGGCTGGCGGTCAGCAGCACCGCGAGAATAGTTTTGTGGAGCGATGTGGTTTTCATGGTCTGGTTGGTATTCGCGTTGGATTTTTCAGGATTCAAAATGCAATCGGGCGTCACGCCTGCGCTGGTTTGGGCGCGGTGAGCAGCCAATGGATGCTGTCCAACAGGGCCTGGTCATCCACGGGTTTGCGGAAAAACGCCACGGCGCCTAATTGCCGGGCACGGTGGCGGTCCTCGTCGTCCTCTTGCGCCGATAGCGCTATTACCGGAATCTTCTGACCGCGCTGGCGCAAGGCTTCTTGAACATCATAACCGGTCAAACCGGGCATGCGGATGTCCAAGATCACGCAGCCCTGCGCGTCTTCCGGTAGTCCGGCCAAAAATAGTTCGCCCGAGGCGAAAGCTTCCGAGCTCAAGCCCTCGGAACGGATCAGCCGACCCAGCGCCCGACGAACGGAATCGTCGTCGTCCACGATGTAAATTGTATGCGTCTGGATTCTCACGGCTCGGAATGCCAGCAGAGTAGGGAACTGGTGGACGAGGAACTATTGGACCTTGGGCCAATGCAGACACTGGCCAGCAATCAGTAATCGTCTGCCAAAGAAAGGTCTCGCAGGGCGGATCACGGAAAACGGATCACCGAAAACTGTGACTGATTACCGGCCGCTGAGCAGGCCCAGCTTTTCCGCGAGCGGCACGAGTTCGGCCAGAGATTGCACCTGCATTTTTTCGAAGACGCGGGCGCGATGGACTTTTATCGTTTTCTCGACGGTGCCCAGGTCCTCCGCCACTTGCTTGTTGAGCTTGCCGGTGACGATCTGTCCCATGACTTCTCTTTCTCGCGCGGTCAGCGTCGCAAAACATTGACGAATGGCAGCGAGTTCCGCCTGCGCCTTTTGGTCGCGTTGAGTGCGTTCGATCGCCCGGGCAATGGCTTCGAGCAGTTCCGTGTCATCGAAGGGCTTCGGAAGAAAGTCTACCGCGCCGGCTTTCATCGCCCGGACGCTGGTCGGAATATCGCCATGTCCGGTAATGAAGACGATGGCCAGGGCCGATTGAAGCGCGCGGAGTCGCTCCTGCAATTCCATGCCGGTCAGTCCGGGCATGCGCAGATCGAGCACGAGACAGGCGGGACAGTGCTCATGCCGGCCGCTGGCGAGAAATTCCGCGGCAGAGGGAAAAAGTTCAACTTGATATCCGGCACTCTTGAGCAGGCGCGCGAGACCGCGTCGCACCGAGTGGTCGTTGTCCACTACAAAAACCGTTGGCTGCGGCTCTGTCATATCAGGTCAGGTGCGATGCGTCGGTAATGTGAAGTAAAATGAGACGCCACGATCGGGATTGTTTTCCGCCCGGATGCGGCCCCCGTGGGCTTCGATGATGGAACGAGTCACAGACAAGCCCATCCCCATGCCGTCGCGCTTGGTTGTGTAGAACGGCTCAAAGATTGAATCGAGCTTGCCAGTCGGAATGCCGGTTCCGTGATCGCGCACTGTCACGCAAACAAACTCGTTCGACTCCGCCGTAGTCGCGATCGTCACCCTTTGCTCCGGGCCTGGATTGCCGTTCATCGCGTCGAATGCGTTCAGCAGAAGATTGATCAACACCTGTTGCAGTTGGACGCGATCGCCATGGACGGGTGGAAGATCCGGCGCGAGTTCCAACGTGACGCGAACGTTGCGTGCCACGATGTCGCCGCGCAAAAAGCCAACCACTTCGCGAATGGTTTCGCCGATGTCCAGTCGCGTGAAATCCGGATCGCTCTTCTTCACGAGTGCGCGCAAGTGACGGATCACGTCCCGGGCGCGCGTGGTGTCATGCGCAATGTCCTGGAGAATTTCGCGAAATTCGGCCAAGTCCATTTTGTCCGATGCCATAAATCGCTGCGCGGCCTGTGTGTTCGTTAGAATGGCAGTCAATGGCTGGTTTAATTCATGCGCGATCGAAGCGGAAAGTTCGCCCATGATGGAAAGGCGCGAGACGTGGGTCAGTTCCTGTCGGTGCCGTTGGACTTCCGCCTCGCCCTGTTTGCGCTCGGTAATGTCGAGCAC
>JBQCEJ010000361.1:0-4061 GCA_051960355.1 Verrucomicrobiota bacterium
CGTCGTAGGCTTTCTTGAGCCGCTCGGTGGTCAGGTGCGTGTAAACCTGCGTCGTCACCAGATGCGCATGCCCCAGCAATTCCTGGACGCTGCGCAAGTCCGCACCGGCGTCCAGCAGATGCGTGGCATAGCTGTGCCGAAGTTTGTGCGGGGTGAGACTTGGATCCAATCCGGCAGTGGCGAGATGCTTTTTCAATCGCGTCTGCAGAACATAAGGCGCGACCGGCGTCGGTTCCGGCAGTTCGGCGAGAAAAACCGAATCCGCACCGCGCGGCCGTTGCGGCAAGGTGCTCCAATAATACTCGATCGCTTTGAGCGCCGGTTCACCAATCGGCACCATTCGTTCTTTTTTTCCTTTGCCACGCACCCGCACCAGTTGCTCCTTCCAATCAATATCCTCAACGCGCAACCCGCAGAGTTCACTCACGCGCAGGCCGCAGGAATAAATCGTCTCGATGATGGCCGTATCGCGATAGCAGATGCTCGCGGACACCGGACGTCCCCTGCCCGCCTTTTTATTTCCCTCCAACGGCTGCAAGGGAGCCCTGAGCAACGCGAGCATTTGGTCGGAGGTCAGATACTTCGGCAGCCGTTTAACCAGTTTCGGCAAGGCAAGATTCTTGATCGGCGAAGCCTCCGCTGCGCCGTGGCGACTGAGACACTTGTAAAACGTGCGCAAGGCTGAGAACCGGAGTTGAATCGCCGCGCGGCCCAGTTGATTGCGCCCGAGGTAACGAAGGTAAGCCCGAAAATCATCGCGTTGAAGTTGAGCCCAGGCCGGCGCCGTCTTGCGCTCCTGTTGATGCCACGCGGAAAACTCGGTCAGCGCGGATTGATAATTTCGCTGCGTGTAAATCGAGGCACCGCGATCTGTCGCGAGGTGTTCGTAGAATTTACGCAGCCAGTCGCAAGGATTCTCAGCCGCCGTGGTGTTTGGACGTTCGGGTTCCATCAGCGGCAACAGAATACGGTAAAGCTGGCTGACTTCAATGTCTGCGAGCGGAGGTTCCACCATTCTCCGTCAGCGCGACGGCGCTCCCGGCTTAGCCGGATCGATGCAGTTGAAACGGGCGTTCAAAATACGAATCCTGCGAAGACAGCGGGGCGCGGCATTTATGCCGCTTCAAGATTACTCACGGCTGGAGCTCGAGAATGACTGAATCAAATCACGTTGAAGCGGCCTGAAGGCCGCGCGCCAGCGGCACGAGATTCGAATTCTACCGCACGGTTCCGGCTTAAACGGCAGATTCTTCCCGCGGTGGGAATTCGAACGTGACTTTGCCGTTCTCGTCCATCAACAGATAAGCCGGGAACGGCTTGCCGGCTTTGGATATGAATTTGTCCAACAGATCGGACTTGCCGTCCTTCAACAACTTCAAAACCTGATCAAGATCGATCGATCGTTGCAGGATTTGTTTTCCGATCTTGAACTTGCAGCGCTTTTTCTCCGCCTGAGTTTGTTCGCAGAGATAACCGGCTTCGGTGTCAAAAACATTGCCACCGCACTTCGGGCATTTGCCAATCGGCGTGAGCCCGGTGAAATCCAGCTTCACTTCAGGTTCTTTGGCCGCGCCCGCCTTGCCCTTGCCTTTGCGCTCGCGGGGTTGAAACTCAAAACTAACCTTGCCGTCCTTGCAGGCGAGAAACGCCTCGAACTTGCGACCCGTTTTCTTGGAAACGAACCCTTTGAGCAAATCGGTTTTACCTTCCGCCAGCAGCTTGGAAACCTGCGCGGGCTCGATGTCCTGCTGCAAAATGATTTTGCCCGTCTTGAAATCGCAGGTCTTGCCCGCCCCAACCGACTTCTCGCAGACGTAATTCATTCCGGCGTCGAACACGCGCGCGCCGCACTTGGGACATTTGCCCAACGGCTCTTTGCCCGTGAAATCGACCGGCGCCGCGCCTTCGCCATTCTCGCCTTCCTTGTCATTGCCGAAATCGAATTCGACCTTCGATTCAGGCGAGAGTTTGAGCACGGCAGCAAAAGGAAAACCTTGCTTGCTGCGAAAGCCCTGGATGGGGCCGATCTGCTTTTCAGTGATCAGCTTTTCCACTTCCTCGGGCTCGAACATCCGGCTGCAGAGAATTTTCCAAACGGCAAAATCGCACTTCACGCACTGGAACTGCTTGTAACGCTCATGCACTTCGCCACCGCATTTTGGACACGGCGTTTTGAGTACGCCGAAGTCGCCCGGGATGGTGTCGTATTCGTACTGCTTGGCGCGATCGAAGATGTGCCGCGTCAACTCCGCGATCTCGGACATGAATTCATCACGGCTCTTCTGGCGCTTTTGAATCTGGTGCAGCTTGAACTCCCAGTTGCCAGTAAGCTCGGGCTTGGTCAATTCCGGGATTCCAAGACCATTCAACAATTCCATCAGCGCAAACGCTTTCGCGGTGGCCTGAAGTTCGCGGCCGTTACGAATGACGTATTGCTCGTAAATCAACCCTTCGATGATCGCCGCGCGCGTCGCCGGAGTGCCGAGGCCTTTTTCGCGCATGGCTTCGCGGAGTTCATCGTCTTCCACCAGCTTTCCCGCGCCTTCCATCGCGCTGAGCAACGTCGCTTCGGAATAACGCGGTGGCGGTTTGGTGTGGCTGTGCTTCACCTCGACGGCGCTGGTCTGAACGGTTTCGTTCGGCTTCACTGGAACGAGATTGCCCGCAGCATCTTCGTCCTGCGCTTCCTTGCCGTAAACGGTGAGCCAGCCGGGAACCATCAGGACTTTGCCCGCGCTCTTGAAGGGCTCGCCTTCAACGCGTGTGATGCGAGTGGTTTCGAGAAACTCAGCCGCTGGATAGAAGATCGCCAGAAAGCGCTTCGTCACCATGTCGTAAAGCTTCTGCTCCGGTTCGCTCAAGCCCTTGGGCGCTTGCGTGGTCGGGATGATCGCAAAGTGATCGGAAATTTTCGCATTGTTGAAAATGCGTTTGTTGGGCCGAACCCAATCGTTCTTCAACACCGTGTCGGCGAGCGGACCGTAAAACGTATCGCTCAACATCTGCAACGTGCTCCTGACGGTGCCCAGATAATCTTCCGGCAAGGCGCGCGAGTCCGTTCTGGGATACGTCAGCACTTTGTGCTTTTCGTACAGCGCCTGCGCCAGGCCCAAGGTGTTCTTGGCACTGAAGCCAAAACGCGAATTGGCATCGCGCTGCAAGCTGGTCAGATCGTAGAGCAACGGCGAGAGCGATGTGCTTGGCTTGCTCTCTTCGGTGACGATGCCCGGTTTGCCGAGACATTTCGCGCGAATGGCTTCGGCCCGGGCGAGATCCCAGATCCGCTCGGGTTTCAGCTCGGAATCGCCGTCTTTCTCCGACTTGGAAAAAGCTTCATCGAACCAGCGGCCGGTGTACTGACCTGCCGCGGCGTCGAATGTCCCGATGGCTTCCCAATATTCACGGGAGACAAACTTCCGGATCTTCTGTTCGCGTTCAGCCAGGATCGCCAGGGTCGGCGTCTGCACGCGGCCAACGGTGGTTTTGAAAAAACCGCCAGATTTGGAATTAAACGCGGTCATCGCCCGCGTGCCGTTGATGCCCACGAGCCAATCGGCTTCCGACCGGCTGAACGCGGCGTCGGCCAGCGGCAGCATCGAATTGTCGTCGCGCAGTTTGGCAAAGCCCTCGCGGATCGCGGCCGGAGTCATGGATTGCAGCCAGAGTCGTTTGATCGGTTGCTGCGCTTTGGTGTACTTGACGATGTTGCGGAAAATCAGTTCGCCTTCGCGGCCGGCGTCGCACGCATTGACGAGGGCATCAATGTCTTTGCGCTTGATCAGCTTCGCCAGAACGCGCAGGCGGCTTTCACTTTTCTCAATCGGCTCGAGATCGAAGTGCGGCGGGATGACGGGCAGACATTTGAAGGTCCATTTGCCGCGCGCGGCTTCGACGCCTTCCGGCGGAACGATCGTCAGCAAGTGGCCGACAGCAGAGGAGACAACGTATTCTTCGCTTTCGTAGAAATCGTCGTGTTTCTTGAAACCACCGATCGCCTTGGCGATGTCGCCCGCGACCGACGGTTTCTCTGCTATGATCAAAGCCTTGCCCATGGGTGTTTT
>JBQCEJ010000362.1:0-2685 GCA_051960355.1 Verrucomicrobiota bacterium
GGAGCGATCGAACGCTGAGCCAGGCCGGGCAACGAATAATTCCAGCACGAACAATCCGGGCGCATCGCACGGCAAGGAAGAAAGCAGCCGCCCCCGACGGCCTTTCTGGGCGCGCGGCATGGAAGAGAAAGAATACCAGGCGCTGATTCAGAAGCGGGAATTGCACGGATTGGTGCTCTCGCTATCCACGGATGTTTACCAGGCGGTTTGCCGGCAGGATCTCTGGCTGCGCTGCATCATCATTTTTTTCTCGGGAATCTCCGCGTTGGGAGTGGCTTGGGCCTGGCGCAATCTGGCGACCTCTTCGGATTTGCAGCTTCGATTGGTGCGCGCCAGTGAATTGAACACGCACCTGAAGGAAATGAATCTTGCTGCGGCGGGATTGGCTCACGAAACGCGCAATCCGCTGAACATCATTCGCGGCATGGCCCAGATGCTTCTCAAACAGTCAGACACACCGCCGGAAATCCGGGAACGCTCCCGCGCCATCGTGGACGAAACGGATAAAGTCACCGCCCAGTTGAATGAATTCATCAATTACTCCCGTCCGCGTGAAGTGCGTCGATCGGTGCTGGCGCTGAATTCCATCATCAGCGAAGTGGTTCGCGCGTTGAGCTACGACGTCGCGGAAAAGAAAATCAAGCTGGACGTTCAGGGCGAAGCGTTCTTCATCGAAGCCGATGAACAGATGCTGCGGCAAGTGCTGTTCAATCTCGTGCTCAACGCGATTCAAGCGCTCGGCGACGAGGGAGAAATCCGAATTGTCAGCACGCGCCTTAATGCCTCCGAAGCATCGCTGGAAATTCGCGACAATGGACCGGGCGTTCCGGTTGGCCGACGGCAGGAAATTTTCAAGCCGTATGTGACGATTCAGCCAAAGGGAACCGGACTCGGACTGGCGATCGTCCAACAGATCGTCCTGGCGCACGGCTGGGAAATCGAATGTCTTTCCAATGAACCCAAAGGTGCTATCTTCCGCATCACGCATTTGAAAATTGCGGCTAAGCCTTGAGGACGCATTCGTCTGACATAGAATCAAACCAGTCGCCCCGCATCCTGATCGTCGATGACGATTCGGGCCAGCGCAGCCTGCTGCATTCATTCCTGAACAGCCAGGGTTTTGAAACCATCACCGTTGAGTCCGGCGAAAGCGCCTTGGCAACGCTGCGCGCGGGGAAATTCGACATGATGATTTCCGACGTGCGCATGCCCGGGCTTTCCGGTCTGGAAACCCTCCGCCTCGCCCGCAAAGAGCACGCCACCTTGCCCGTCCTGCTCGTCACCGCCTTTACCGACGTCCGTGATGCCGTCGCGGCGATGCGCGATGGCGCGTTGAATTATCTGGCCAAGCCGATCGATCTCGACGAACTGCTGGTCTCGGTCCAACAGGCGACCGGCGTGTCGGAATCCGTGTCGTTGAAATACAATGACGAAAAAGAGCTGCCCGCGTATGTCGTCGCCCGCAGTCCGCTCACGCAATCAGTCTTCCGCGACGCCTCTTTGATCGCGGTTTCGGATACGCGCATTCTGATCACCGGCGAAAGCGGCGTGGGCAAGGAAGTTCTCGCTGACGTGGTGCACGCCTGGAGTTCGCGTGCGACCGGGCCATTGATCAAGGTGAATTGCGCGGCCATTCCGGAAAACCTTCTTGAAAGCGAACTGTTCGGGCACGAGAAAGGTTCCTTCACCGGCGCGCACGCGCAACGCATCGGGCGTTTCGAAGAAGCCACTAACGGCACGATTTTCCTGGATGAAATTGGCGAAATGTCCCCGCAGCTTCAGGCCAAGCTGCTCCGCGTGACCCAGAATGGAACCTTCCAACGCGTGGGTTCCAACCGTGAAATCAAAACGAACGCGCGCATACTCACGGCGACGAACCGCAATTTGGAGGAACTGGTCAAAGCCGGAAAATTCCGTGAAGACCTTTTTTATCGGCTGAATGTCGTGGAGTTGAACATTCCTCCGTTGCGCGAGCGGCGGGAGGATATCTTGCCGCTGGCGGGCCACTTTATCGCGGAATTTGCAAAGGGCCGCGCGCGTTTTTCTGAGGCAGTTTCTGGCTGCATTGAGCGTTATCCTTGGCCGGGCAATGTGCGTGAATTGCGCAATGCCATGGAACGCGCCGTTCTGCTTTCCCGCAGCGAGCTGATCTTGCCTGAACATCTGCCGGCGCGCGTTCGTGAATTGGCCGGGCAGATTCCGCCGCCCGAGCCGGTGGACGCACGGCAGTTGGAGGAAATTGAGCGGCAGGCGATTTTGCAAGGCCTGCGCCAGCATGAATTCAATCGCACCGAAACGGCCAAGGCGCTAGGCATCAGCCGGCGCGCCTTGATCTACAAGCTGCAACGGTTTCGCAAAATGGGCTTTGAAATCGATGCGGCGTAAAGGACGGCGACGCGCTGTCAGTGCGCAAAAATCCGGCGGATCACTTCCTCAATTGGAACTTCCTGGATGTCGATATCGCTCACCGGCAATTCGTCCAGCAACGCCTTGCAAACAGGTATGACGCGGTCGCGTTTGACTTTCAAGGTCGCGCTGCCGGCGTTTTGTTCCACGACTTCGCCAAACTTGGCCAGTTGTTCGCCGGAGAAGTTCGCGGCGCCTTCACATTGAATTGTGATCAGCTTGAAGTCGGCAAAACGATCCACCACCGCGCTAAGTTTGCCATCGAACGAGATCGATCCT
>JBQCEJ010000363.1:0-6518 GCA_051960355.1 Verrucomicrobiota bacterium
GCCGTAACGAGTCTGCCCACGGCTGGGAAGTGTAACGGCGGGCGACCACGTCCCGCCCGTTACCGTGGCCGGAAGGAAAACACTGTTGGCGACGAACGCCGTACCGTCCCAATAGAGATCGTTGTTCCCGCCCGCATCGTACTGCTGAATTCGAAACGTCACGGTTGCCGGCCGGCTGACGGTTCCGCCGAGTTGCGCAAAATCAAAGACAATGGCGGAATTGGTGAGCGGATCGAAAGTCACGCTGGGCGGCGACACGGAAATATTGAAGGTCACCGACTGCCATTTCGAGCCGTGATTATAGACGTCCAACGCCTGCGCCTGGACCGTGTAAGCGCCATTGGGCAGTCCGGGCAATTGAGCGGACCAACTCGTGGTGCCAGTAGCTGTAAACGTATCGTTGTTGGTATTGAAAGTGGTCGTACCCCAGGCACCGCTGGTGAAGTTGAACCAAACATTGTCCGAGTTACGCCTGAGGGCGATCCGCACCGAAGCCAGTGAAGCAGTGTTGTCCGAAGCTGTTCCAGTCACTGTTAAAACGGGCGAACTCGTCAGCACTGCTCCGGGTGTCGGCGAGGTGATGGCGACTGTGGGAGGAGTCAGCAGCGCGTTCGCACTGGCACTCAGAGTCCACCCGATGACATCGAGCATGGCATACTCGTTCATTCCCATGTCCACGGCCACATTGGGTGTATTGAAAGCGTCCTGAACCTGCGGGCCAGCCACGTTTCCCGGCGGCGCCCAGTTGTCCAAATAGCTCCACCAGTCACTGTAGTCACCGCCAGAGTTCATGTTGAAACGCGCGAGGAGGTTGGTTCCATCTGCCGAAAAATACGCGTTGTCACCGTTGGTCGTGTAGGTGCGGACGAGGTTGGTCGTGTAACGGTATAAATCGATCGGCATGATCTCGCTCGTGCTCGGAAGCGCGCTGGAAGTACCCAACACCTCGTCGATTTCATGCGCCACGACCTGCTGGAGATCGTATTTGTCAGGATCGGACGGCGGCCGCGAGAAATTGATGATCGACATTTTCAGGCTGATGGTTGAATCGAATCCATCCGGGCCATAACTGGTTTCCAATCCCATGCGCCGGGCCAGAGCGAGTGTCATCCGGATTTGCGATTTGCCGAGCACCGGGTCAGTCGCATTGTTCGGCAATCTGCTGGTGGCATTCGCGTCGTAGCTGCTGCTTGCCCTGCTCTTCAAGGCTGATAAATAGGCCGAGTACGAATAATTGGCGCGCCAGGTGAGGCTTTGTCCCAGCCCAATTGTTGGATCATTCACAAAGAGAATTTTCACCGTGCCGGAATCAATCACGTTGGCTTGGAACTCCTGAATGGCGGCATTGATGCCGGCCATCATCGCTCCGGCATTTGCATTCGTCGTGATTGAACTGTCGAACGTGGGGATGATCGTCACTCCCTGAGCCGTGGCTGCGCGGCCGAAAACGGCCAGGGTGGAAAAGATCTTGGTAAACGGGTTTTTCATTTTAAGAGTTGCGGGCGGACAGGGCTGGGGCGGCCGCAGATAGGGACTTCAGTTGGCGCAAATCAGTTAATTCCGGCGTGGCTTCTCTGTGAAACAACACAGTTGCAAAAGCCTGAAATGGCTCGGTTGCATCGGTTTGCAGGTTTTTATAAAAAGCCGATTCCCAAGTCGATCGCAAACATCGTATTCCGTAATCGCTGACGGCTGCATACGTAAAAACCACGAAAGACGATTCGAATGGCGCTCGAAGGCATCATCAGGCGGGGCGGAATCCCTTCAAAAATCTGGCCGGTGCAACCGTGAAAACCCGGTCGCACGCAACGACTCTGAATCCGTGCGCGGGCGCACTGCTGCTCCAGTGGCGGAAGCCAGGTTAGGGACTCCTTGAGTTCGGATCTATTTGCGCCGGCAACCGCGGCTCGTTTGGACTCGCGCCTTACCCCTTCTTCCGATTCAAGGCTTCGGTGAACCAATCATTTGCCGGGGCTTTCGCCGGTTTGACCGCAGGCCGTGGACCAGAGCCACTCGCAGGGCCAGGAGAGGTTCGGCCTGTGGCCGCCGGGCCGATCTGTGGCGCGGCTTTCATCGAGAGCGCGATCCGTTTGCGCGGCAAATCGACTTCAGTCACGGTGACCATGACTTTCTGATGCACCTTCACCACTTCGCCCGGATCTTTGACAAAGCGATCGGACAGCTGGCTGACATGCACCAAACCGTCCTGATGAACGCCGATGTCCACGAACGCGCCGAACGCCGTCACGTTCGTCACAATGCCCGGCAGCTTCATGCCCGGTTTCAGATCTTCCATCTTCTCCACACCGGCCTGAAAGGTGAAGGCTTCAAACTGCTGGCGCGGATCGCGTCCCGGTTTGGCCAACTCGGAGAGAATGTCGGTGAGCGTCGGCAAACCAACGGCTTCCGTGACGTATTTCTGGAGCTGAATTTTCTGCCGCAGACCGGCGTCGCGCATCAGATCGTTCACCGAACAGTTCACGTCGCGCGCCATGCTCTGAACGATTGGATAACTCTCCGGGTGAACCGCGCTGGAATCCAACAACTCTTCGCCATCGCGAATCCGCAAAAAGCCCGCGGCCTGTTCAAAGGCTTTCGGTCCCAGTCGCGGAACGCTTTTCAATTCCGCGCGCGATTTGAACGGCCCATTTTCATTGCGATAGGCCACGATGCTGGCGGCCAGCGCCGGCCCGAGACCGGAAACGTAACCGAGCAATTGCTTGCTGGCCGTGTTCAACTCCACGCCGACGCCGTTCACGCAACTCATCACCACATCGTCGAGGCTGCGTTTGAGCGCGGTTTGATCGACATCGTGTTGATACTGTCCAACCCCGATTGATTTCGGATCGAGCTTCACCAGTTCCGCCAGAGGATCCATCAGACGACGGCCAATCGACACCGCCCCGCGCACCGTCACGTCGTGATTGGGAAATTCCTCGCGCGCCACTTCCGAGGCCGAGTAAATCGAAGCGCCGCTCTCGTTCACCATCACAATTGGAATGGAAGCCGGCAGTTTGAGCGCGCGGACGAACGTTTCCGTTTCACGGCCAGCCGTGCCGTTGCCAATCGCGATGGCTTCGATCTGGAACTTGCGAATCATGGCGAGCAAGGCTTCGGCAGCTTCGCGGATTTCGCCGCTGGAAGAGGCGGTCGGATAAATCACATCGTGATGCAGCAGTTTGCCCTGGCGATCCAGGCAAACCACTTTGCAGCCGGTGCGAAAACCTGGATCAATCGCGATCACATTCTTTCGTCCGAGCGGCGAGCTCAACAGCAACTCGCGAATGTTTTCCGAGAAAACACGAATGGCTTCGATGTCCGCGCGCTTCTTGGATTCGATGCGCACCTCGACTTCAATGGCCGAACTGAGCAGGCGTTTGTAGCTGTCTTCGACGGCCAGGCGCACCTGTTCGGCGGCCGGGTTTTTGGTCGTGACGAAAATGGGTTCGAGCAGGCGCAGTGCTTCTTCCTCGGGCGGCGTGATGCGCATCATCAGGACATTCTCACTTTCACCGCGCCGAATCGCGAGCATGCGATGGCTGGGAATTTTGGCGAGCGGCTCGCTCCAATCGAAGTAATCCTTGAACTTCGCGCCGGCTTCCTGCTTGTCGGAAATAACCTTCGAGCGCACCAGACCCTGGCTCCAGAACAACTCGCGCAATTGCTTGCGGGCGCGGGCGTCGTCACTGATGCGTTCGGCAAGAACATCGCGGGCACCGGCCAGCGCGGCTTCCACCGATGCCACGCCTTTCTCGGCGTTAACGAAGGCTTTGGCTTCGGCGAGTGGATCGGTGGCGGGAAGTTGTTGGAACAGAATATCGGCCAGCGGCTCGAGTCCCTGCTCTTTGGCGATGGTCGCGCGCGTGCGGCGTTTGGGGCGGTACGGTTGATAAATATCTTCGAGCGCCGTCACCGTTTCCGCCTTGGCGATGGCGGCCTTGAGTTCATCGGTGAGCAGGCTGCGTTCTTCCAGCGATTTGAGAATCGATTCGCGGCGTTGGTCAAGGTCCGCGAGGCTCAGAAGCCGTTCGCGAATGCTGGTGATGGCCACCTCGTCGAGAGAGCCGGTGGCTTCCTTGCGGTAACGGGCGATGAAGGGAACCGTGGCGCCTTCGGCAAAGAGTTTGGCGGTAGCAACCACTTGGCGGGGTTGAACTTTGAGTTCCGCGGCGATCTTAAAAATGTGTGCTTCGTTCATTTCAAAACAGGGCTGGTGATGTAGCGAAGCGGTGCCGCGCTGTAAATGGAATTCGCTGTTCTCCTCGAAGAACGGCGCAATGCCGTCTCAGCACGCATTTCGACCGCAAAGTAATTCGTGCTTACCGGCGGAATTCGTGGCTTATTTAAACCGAGATGAACATTCAAGTTGCTGTTTTGTGCGATGCCGCCACCGATGACAATGGGAAGCTCAATCTGCTGGGCGCGTTTGACACGATCTACACCCAGCAACTGCCGGCCACTCATCCGCAATGTTCGATCGCCCTGCGCGTCACTTTCGGGCATGAGGACGAAGGCGATCACAACCTGCGCCTCACGTTCGTGGATGCCGACGGCCGCTCGATCATGCCGCACATTGATATTCCCGTGAAGGTGTCGCTGCCCGGCGATTCCCATTTCGGCACGCGCAATTTCATCATCAACATCCAGCAGTTGAAGTTCGACAATCCCGGACTCTACTCGATGGACATCGGCTTGGACGAAAAGCCGCAGGCCAGCATTCCCATGCTCGTCAAGCACACCGGCCCGCGGAATCCGCCGGACGCGCCTCAGCGCTGAATGTCCCTGGCAATGAAGAGAATTGCTTTCGCGGTTTGCAGTCGGACCGCTACACTCCGGGCGATGATGGCAAAGCGCTCAGGAACCTCCGTTGGAAACATCTTGGCGCAACCTTTCTTTCGTTGGGCTGTTTCACTCAATTCCAGATGACCTCGAATCAACATCAGGTGGCGCGGGAAGTTTACAATCGGCTCGCGGGCAACGTCGCCAAAGTCATGCAGGGTCAAGCCGACGCAACCCGCACCCTGCTGGCCGCCCTGGCGAGCGGCGGGCATGTGCTGCTGGAGGATTTTCCCGGCACCGGCAAAACCACGCTGGCCAAGGCACTGGCCAAATCACTAGCGGCCACGTTCAAGCGCGTTCAGTTTACACCGGACCTGTTGCCCTCGGATATTCTCGGCGTCTCCGTTTACAGCCAGCGCGATCAGCAGTTTCATTTTCATCAGGGACCGGTCTTCACGAACATTCTGCTGGCGGACGAAATCAACCGCGCGTCGCCGCGCACGCAATCCGCCTTGCTCGAAGCCATGGGCGAAAGCCAGGTGAGCGTCGATGGCGAGCGTCATGATCTCTCCGAATTCTTCTTCGTCATCGCGACCGAAAATCCGGTGGAGTTCCGCGGCACGTATCCTTTGCCCGAAGCGCAGATGGACCGCTTTGCCATGCAGTTCACGTTGGGCTACGTGGAGCCGGCCGAGGAAGTGGCCATTCTCACCGCGCAACAACACCAGCATCCGCTCGATGGACTGGAAGCCTGCGCCACGGTAACCGATGTGCTGACGCTCAAACGCGCGGTGGAAAGCGTGCGCATCAGCAACGAACTCAAGCGCTATGTCGTGGACCTCGTCGCCGCCACGCGCCACGCCAGCGGAGTGCAACTGGGCGCCAGCCCGCGCGCGTCGCTGTCGCTCATGAAAGCAGCCCAGGCGATGGCGTTGTTCGATGGATTGGAATTCGTGACTCCCGAGCAGATTCAGGCGCTGGCCATTCCGGTGATTGCGCATCGGCTGGTGATGCAACCGCAGGCGCGCTTCTCCGGCGTGACGGCGCGAAGCGTGGTGGAACAAATCCTCAAGAAACTCAAAGTGCCGGCGTGAGCCTGATCTTCAAAGTCCTTTACCGTTTCTACCGCTTCTTCTCCTGGCTGCGGTATCGGGCAAGGCGACGTCTTACCTCGGCGGGCTGGATGACCGTGATTGCCGTGGGCGCGGTCGCCACGTTGGGCGTGGACACGGACAACACCGTGGCGTATCAGGCCTTTGCCCCCTTGGTTTTTCTGCTGGTGATCTCGTTCGGGTTTGGCTTCAAATTTCGCGCGCGGTTCTCCGCCCAGCGTTTCCTGCCGCGATTTGGAACGGTGGGAAACGAAATCACTTACAGCGTGCTGCTGAAAAACCTCGGCAAGCATACCGAAAGTGATTTGAGCCTGCTGGAAAATCTTACCGACCCGCGCCCGCCATTCCACGAATGGCGCAGAATCCAACTGGCCAATGAACGCATTCAGTCCTTCCGATTCGATCAGCGCCGGCGCTCGCGGCCGTTCAAAAACGTCACCACCAAATCCACGGTGATGCCTCCCGTGCAATCCAATGAAGAGGTTTCGGTGAGCATGCAGATGACTCCCTTGCGGCGCGGCGTGATCCGCTTCGATGGCTTGGCGCTCGCGCGGCCCGATCCGTTTGGTTTGATTCGCGCCTTCTGCGCGTTGCCCTTGCCGCAAACCATGCTGGTGCTGCCGAAAC
>JBQCEJ010000364.1:0-2054 GCA_051960355.1 Verrucomicrobiota bacterium
CACATGTTCCTGCTGGCCCTTGGGAAACGCGGTGAGGAGTCGATCCACGGTGTCTTTGGCGCCAACGGTGTGGACGGTGGAAAAAACCAGATGACCCGTCTCGGCCGCGAGCAACGCCGCTTCCATGGTTTCCGGATCGCGCATTTCTCCAACCATGATCACATCCGGATCTTCCCGCAACGCAGCGCGCAAACCATCCGCAAAGGACAGAAAATCGGTGCTCAGTTCACGCTGCGTGATGACCGCCTGCTTGCGCGGATGTTTGAACTCGATCGGATCTTCCAACGTCAACACATGCACGTCGGAACGTTCGGTGTTGATAAGATTGATCATCGCCGCGAGCGTCGTGGTCTTGCCCGAACCCGTCGGACCCGTCACCAGCACCAGGCCGCGCGGCAGCCGCGCCAATCCATAAAACGCGGGCGGTGCGAGCAAATCCTGAAGCGTCGGGATGTGTTCGGGAATGCGTCGCAAGACTGCGCTCCATTCGCCCTCGGCGCGAAACACGTTCACGCGAAACCGATGTTTTTCAAAAGCGAAACCGAAATCCGCCTGACCCACTTCCCGGACAGTTCGAATCACTTCCTCCGGCGTGAATGCCTGAATCAAATTGATCGCGTCCTTGGAATCAATCGGCGGCCCTTCAGCGCGAATCAGCCGTCCGTCCACGCGATACAGCGGAGGTTCGCCGGCGCGCAGGTGCAGGTCGGAAGCCGCGCCGTGGATCGCGAGCGCCAGCAAATCCGACATCTGATAACGAAACGCCTCGATCGGCAGGCGCCCGGTCGTTTCGAGTGCTTTCTTTACCTCGGGCGTGACCGGCGGCAGGGAAACCGGTTCGCGCAGCTTTTGGCCCACCTCTTCCACGCGCTCGAGATCTGAATTGGTTTCGTCCACAGAAAAGTTGTTTGAAGGGTTTTAGTTGTTCGTCGCCGCTGGTCTTTCACCAATTAGACAAACTCGCATTGCGAATAGCACGCGGGAAATCGTGGACTCAGTCTGCGGAAAAGAAATGTTGCCGCGCTCGCTCGTAATCCTCTGGCGTGTCGATGTCCAGATCCAGCCCGGCGTCGTCCGCCTCGAAGCCCGCCAGTTCATTGGCTTTGGAAACGAGAAAAGCCTTTAGATCCGTCGCCTCTGTTTTTCCCAGCTCAAGAAATTGTCGCCGGGGCAACAGCACGGGATGACGTCCCCGTCCATTTCGCAACGGCTGGCAAATCTTCTCCGGCTGCCCCGCGCCAAAGCCGATCAGATCGCGCAACGTTTCCAATTTCAAATGCGGTTGATCGCCGAGCACGATCGCCCAATGCGTGAGACCCGCACTCCAGCCATTCCATTGCGCTGCCGCCCGCACCGAACTGAACATGCCCTGGTCCGACGCTGCATTTTGGATGCGATTGGCAGATGAAAATTGAAGCCGCTCCAGTTCCGGTTCCAGGTGGGTTGCCGTGCTCGAACTGACAATCGCAATCTGCGCCGCGCCCAACGCATTCCATTGCCTCAACAATTGCCCGAGCACCGTCGTTTCTCCCCAAGGCAACAGCAGTTTGGGTTTTCCCATTCGCCGGGAACTGCCCGCCGCCAGGATCACCACGCCCAGACCGAGCCCATTCGACGCGCTCTCCGCGCCTGGCACTTCGCTGGACCGCGTATCGCCTTGTTTTTTCACGAGTGCCCCAGCGCTTTAAGCTACCAATCCGTCGGGCGGTAATCTTTGAGAAACTTTCCCCACACATGTTCGCCCGTGTTGAAGCCGGCGATGATCGGATCCACGATTCGCGCCGCGCCATCCACGATATCGAGCGGCGGATGAAAGCGATGTTCCTGCACCTTGCGCGCGGCGATCTGCACCGGATCTTCATCCGTGACCCAGCCGGTATCCACGCTGTTCATGTGAATGCCGTCCGCAAAATAATCCGCCGCCGACGTCCGCGTCATCATGTTCAACGCCGCCTTGGCCATGTGGGTGTGAGGATGCCGGGTCGTCTTGAACTTCCGGTAAAACTGACCTTCAACGGCAGAGACATTGACCACATGCTTGTCCCGCTCGGGGG
>JBQCEJ010000365.1:0-9699 GCA_051960355.1 Verrucomicrobiota bacterium
TCGTTGTTAACGATCAGGTTCACACTGCGACTGATTCCGCCCCAAGCCCACCAGGCGCCACGGTGAAAGGTGTTGTCCGCCGAAACCAGAACGGTATTGGTCCCGCCGTAGTTCAATTTCCCGCTGACATCAAATTCGAAGGGCGTGTAGCCGCCAACATGTTCGCCGAGCTTTTTGCCATTCAAAGTCACCACCGCCTCGTGATAGACCGCCTCGAAACGCAATCGGACAACTTTACCCTTCCAATCCGAGGGGACGGTGAACTGGCGACGATAAAAACCCTTGCCCACATAGGTCGAGTAATCGGGCGTGGCATCCCAATTGCCTGGCACGACGATTGAGTTCCAGTCTTTGGCGGTGGCGTTCGTGGAGAATTGCCATGGGCCGTCAAGCGACTGTCGTGTTTCCCCCGTTTCGGCGTGCGCGAACTGAGGCAGGCTGAAAGCGAGAAAAGCAAATGCGGCAAGAATTTGTTTTGTCATTCTAAGAGTCATTTGTTGTTGGCGATCATGTTACTCGGGTTTGTGATCGGAGGAAATCCGGGCGCCGCGGTTCCGATCTGAATTCGATTTACGCCACCTAGTTTCAGCAGCAGCCACGCGAGCGGATGCAGGAAGGCCATGATGAGGAACCATTGCCCGTAGCCATGACCTTGCACCAGGTTTAGCAGCGGCCCGACGAGGGTTTTGATTCCTTGATCCAGGAAACCACCGGGATTATTGGAGGGACCGGACACCATGGTCGCCACTAACATGTTCATGATGATGCCGCCGATCGTGCTGCCGGTCGCCACCACGCTGAAGACCGTGCCGAGCGAATGCTTCGGAACAACATCCACGACGAGCGAACTGATATTGATCAACCAGGCCAGCGATGCCAGCACTGTGAAAACGGTGAACGTCATGGCGAGATTCATACCGCTCACTTTGGCGATGAATGGCGAGAGCGGCATCAAACACGCGCAACCGAGCATTACCCACATGCGGCTTGCGACCGGTGCTACGCCTCGCTTTACGAATCGACCGGAAAGCCAGCCGCCCACGAGACTGCCGACTCCAGCCGCGGCGTAAATGATCCAGGTGATTTTCAACTGTTCCTGTGAGAAGTGGCGGTCCGAGCTGAGATATTTCGGAAACCAAAACTGGTAGAAATACCAGACCGGATCGGTGATCAACCGCCCCAGCAGTAGCAGCCAGGTTCCGCGGAACAGCAAGACCTGCTTCCATGACCAGGCATTTGCGGCAGCGGAATCCGCGGGGTTCTCGGCAGCGACCGCGTCATCAATCACCTTCAATTCCTTTTCGGAAATGAGTTTGCTCTCGCGCGGCTGGCGGTAGAGCCACAGCCATGGGACCAACCACATCAGACCGGCTGCTCCTGTCAGGATGAACGCCAATCGCCAGCCCGTTCCCTGCCCCAGCCAATGGGCAACGATGGGTGCAGATTCGTGATACGCGTGAGTCGCCAGGGGAATGACGAGATACGGCGCGACGGTTGCACCGATGGTGGCGCCCATCGTGTAGAGTCCGATTGCCAGCGCGCGCTCCTTCGCTGGAAACCATTCGGACACCGCTTTCGATGCCGCGGGCCAGACACCGGCTTCGCCCAAGCCCAGTAGAAACCGGAAGCTGCTCAACGAACGCACGCCTTGCGCCGCCGCAGTAAGCATGTTCGAAACCGACCACCACGCGACGAACAACATCATGCTGGCGCGCGTGCCGATGCGATCCGCGATCCGCCCGGAAACCAGATAGGCGATGGTGTAGGCAACGAGGAAAATGTTGACGACGTTGGCATAGGCGCGGTCGTCCATTGCCAGATCTTTTTGAATGGTGGGAGCCAGCGCCGAAAGCGTCTGGCGATCGACGTAATTCAACACCGCCGCACCGAAGAGCAGCGCCACGATCCACCATCTAAGTCCGCGCAATTTCATCGACAGCTCAGGGTTGCAGCAACACTCGACAGAAGCGAGCGGGATTGGTTAGGTGTGGATCCATTCAGAGAACGGCATCAGCGCGGGATTGTTACGCTCCTCAAAACGCCGGGTCATACGCTGCGCTGATCCCGCCTGAGTTTGCCCAGGTGCGATTGCCTGGAGAGAGTCCATAATCGCCCGAAACCAAGCGCGCACCCTTGCGATATTCCACATGCGAATCGACGAACAGCAGATTCCCGCCCTGATCGTGCAATGAGGTGTAGTTGTGCAGCCCCGGAGCCCGCTCGTAATCCCATCCGGTATACTTTCCGCCTGTCTGCCGCGTGGGACGCATGAACGCGGTGGTCGTGTATCGGTAATATTCCTGAAGGTAGATGATGTCCGAGGTTCTGGGAATGGCTGACAGCTTTCGATCCAGCACAACCGCATTGCCCATATAGCTGGTCACATTATTTGTCGGCGGGCGGGTACTCGGGCAAGTGTATGACTTGCTTTTTTTATCCCCCAAATACGGCGCCAGCACACCCAGATAATTGGGAGTTTCCACTTCGGTGAACGCATCGATGTTCCCCAACGGCGGAGTGTGGTCACCGTTGTCGTTCGCATACATCAGCAAAGATATACCAATCTGCTTCAGATTGTTCATGCATTGAGTGCGCATCGCCTTTTCCTTCGCCTTGGCCAGGGCGGGCAACAACATGGCTGCCAGAACGGCGATGATTGCGATTACGACCAGCAACTCAATCAAGGTGAATCCACGTCCAAACCGTTGTCCGGCCATTATTTTTTTTGCTGTGTTCATATTCCTGTTGATTTCGGCTCTGCTGCCAGGTTTGCGTCTAGCTGGTTAGTTCCTGCGGATACGATAAAACCGCGTCGATCCATTGGTGGAGGTAGTTGCTTGCAGGTTCCCGCCACTGCCCGTCACGATCGCCGAGTTGTCATCCGTGTACGAGCCATTCACCGTCTCTGAACTCTGCAGCTTGAAGCTTCCCGCCACATCAGAAACGCCGGCGGAGAACTGGACGGTGACGGTCGAGCCCGACACGGTGATTCCACTAATGACCGGCTGCACTGAGGACGGCAAACTCACGACCCGCACATTATCGAAGATGGCAAAGTAGGATGATGGAATTGCACTGACACCGCTGTAGGAATCGTTGTAACCGATCATCACATAACCGTTGGTGAAGCCGGAGGTGTTGGTGTAGGTCAGGACGGTCGCGCCATTCGCTTTGAAGCTGACACGGTTTCCGATTTGGCTTAATTCGCAATCCACCCATTGCTTCGTGGACGAACCAACATCGCATCCGAAAACGCCCGAGTTGGTGTTCCCGATATATCCATACGGTGGATTATCCAGCATGTCCGCCAGAATTTTGGAACGTTCACTGCCCCGCAGCCCGGTGCCATCCACAATGCCGACGGCTCCGGCTGAATTGGTGGGCGTGAAAAGCGTGGCGGCACCGCCTTCGACCAGCGAGTCATTGCCAACGATCGTTACGAATTGTCCGTCACCGGAGTTGAAGGAAGGCGAACCGTGGCTGATCCAGTTCGTCAGCGTGCCTGTGTGATTGATGCCAGCCAGAGCATATTCACCCTGCGAGCTGAGTGAATCCCACTGCATGTAGAGTTCGAATCGCAAGGCGAAATTCCCCGAGGCAACCACGTTGGTCGGGATCAGGTTGACCACCGCAGCGCTCGCAGTCCCAGTCTTGTTGGCGGTAATCTTGAGACCAAGGCTCGAGGTGGTCGGCCCGTTGGGCGCGATCGGGACTCCATCAACACTGTAGTCATACGCGAATTGCGCCGAATAATCGGAACCGCCGGTCAAATCAGTCGCCAGTACCAGGTAGTTGGTGGCTGAATCAGTCGTTTCGAAGCGGTCGCTGAACAACACTTGTTCGGCCGGAAGGTCGTCATCATACAGCGTCACCAGTGCATTTGTGTGGGCATAAAGTCCGTAGCCGCTCCCGTTTGCGATGGTGAGAATGATCGTGCGCGCGCCGTCCACGTTGGTATTCCCAATTGGGGTGATCGCAATGGTTTTGGACGTTTCGCCCGCGAGAAAAGCAATGGAGTTGGTAGCACTGGGCAAGTAGTCAACACCCAGCACAGCGGTCCCGCCCAGCGTGAAATTCACTGTACCGTCGGCACTGGAATCATTGCGGTAAACCGTGAACTTTCCGGTTAAATCAGACAACCGCTCATAGGCAGCCGCGTCGGTCGCCATCACCCAAGCTTGAGACGGTTCCAGGTCATCATCGATCGTGTTGGTGGCAGTCCTGGGCGCTCCCAAGACATAGAAATTGTTGGTGGTTAAATTCAGGATCACCGTTTCCGCGCCCTCCGCATTGAGATCATCGATTGGATTGACGGCAATCACGGCATCGTACTGGCCAGCAGGAATCGTCACCTGACCGGGAAGCATCGTGTAATCCACACCGTTGGAGGCAGTCCCTGAGATCTCATAATAAATCGTGAGTGGAATGTTGGCTGTGCCCACCCGGGAAACGGTGAATGCCCCTGGAGTTGACGGCTCGGCAGCAAAGGGAGAAGTGGCAGCGATGCTGACGCTGTTGTCCGCAATCGAAATACTCGCCGAAGACGCTCCCGTTACGACATAACCAGTGCTGTTGCTCACGGTCAGCGTCACGCTTTCAACCCCTTCCGCCTCCAGGTCATCGATTGGATTCAGCGCAACTGTCGCTTGCGCTTCCCCGGCGGGCAACAAGACCTGTCCCGATAGCGTGGTGTAATCCACACCGTTCACCGCCGTTCCAGTGACGTTATAGTAAACGGTGATGGCATTGTTGAGATTGCCAGTGCGGCTCACGAGGAACGGGGTCGGAGCGGAACCCTCAAAAATGTTTGTCGCGGACGCAGATATGCTGACGTAGCTGGGTAGATCAGCGTTGAGGTAAACGATGTCAAAGGCGTTGGCGTCGTCGGAAACCTTGACGTTATCAACCACCGCGTTGTCCAACGCCGATGGCTGGCGGGCGAAGGTAAAGTTGAGATTGTTGATGGTGGAGCTGATCACGTCGCCGGTGTAGGACAGCGCGGGTGCGGGCAGACTTGCCGCGTCGGCCACGTCAGGATCATTCCACACATCGATGATGTCGTTTGTGCCCGACGCATTGATCTGGATTCGGCCCAAAACCAAGATCGTCGTGCTGTCGGTCGGTAGAAAGTTCCCGGCCGTCAGAACGCCATTCACTCCGACTGAAATCTCGTGGAGCCGCAAACCCGTGGCAGCAATTCCGAATGCACCCGCTGAGTTGGTGGACCCGAGACAAATCTTGACCGGGGAATTGGTGATGGTGCCGAAGGTGTTGCCGCTGCCATTGAATCCCACCGCCATTTCCCCTTTTCCATTCAACCGCGCCAGGAAGGAAAACCAAACGGTTCCGGAAAGCGGCTGAGTCTTTCGCGCCTCCCCTCGCAAACTGCCTAGAACGTATGCCCCAGCCCTGTTGGAAACACACATGCTCGTTCCCGTCTGCCCCGCCACATAGTGCGCCAAGGAGCTCGTCAGATCAAACGTACGAAGCGCCGGGATGCTGGTGGCCGTTTCTGTATAATTCCCGATGAAGCCGATACCACCATTGTCGGTCATGTTGCCAGGCGCGAACGTCAGGTTGTCGGTGGCGGGGAGGATATCATTGAAATTGGCGATCACACTGGTCGCCTTCGCCGAGAAGATCAAGAAACTGCCGACCATCAGAACAACCCAGGTCAGCGTTGCAATTCGGATGGGACTCTGGAACGGCTTTTGGTTCTTCAAACTCATGGTGTTTTCAGTGATTGATGGGTTTTGCGGTTGTTGGCCAATACTTTGGAACCAATCACCCCATGCGCCTACAGACGATTGCGCAAAATGTTTTTAGAATTTGCGCAAACCATCCGGCCAACCCACGTCAGAGAACCGGGGCTGGGAATCCTGGAGAAATCAACGCTTATCGTCCCGTCGTACGCACGCGGTGCTTGTTCCGATACGCCATGGGCGAAAGGTCGTGGCTGCGCCGGAACAGGTAGGAAAAGTAAGCTTGCGAACCGAGCCCCGACAACTCGGCCACTTGCGGCATGGGAAAGTCCGTCTGCACCAGCAATTGACGCGCGCGCTCCAGATGAACCCGGCGAATTTCCTCCGCCGGCGAGCGATGCAGCACTTCCATGAAACGATGCTCCAGGAGCCGTCTGGACACGCCCGCGTGCCGCGCCAATTCCCCCACCCGCATCGGACGATTCGCGTTCTGGCGCAGGAAACTCATCACCTTGACCAGAGTCGGATCCTGGATCGCCAAAGTGTTGGTGGATTGGCGGGTAACGATTCCCAATGGCGCAATCTGCGTCCGCCGCGCTGGCGCCGGCCAGCCGTGGATCAGACCGTCGAGCAGTTCGGCCGCCTGATGTCCAATCCTCTCACCGGCGACCGAGATGCCTGAAATGGGAACGATCGCCGTCTCACATAGAACCTCATCATCCGCCTGGCTGAGAATGGAGACCTCCTCTGGAATCAGCAGGCCCGCCTCGTGGCAGGCCAGGTCAATCTCACGCGCGCTGCTCGCATTCCAGCACAAAACCGCCACCGGCTTCGGCAGGCTCTTCAACCAGCGTCCCAGTTTCGCCAGGTCCAAACGCCAGTCCGGTTCCGCGCCGACACCGGGCTTCACCTCGAACGCATTGAGGTTGCCTCCCCCGCGAATCACCGCAGCCGCAAAGCTTTTTTGATGTTCGGCGACGTAGCTCAGGCCCGTCAGGCTGAAATAACCAAAGTGCCTGAAGCCGCGTTCCAGAAAATGCCTGGCGGCCAATTCACCCGATGCTTGCAGGTCCGTCACGACCTGCGGAAAATCCGCTTCCGGCACTTCAATCCCGGAGACATTCACGACAGGAAACTTCAACGCTTTGAGTTGCCTCGCCATCGCAGAACCGCTGACCCGGGCAATCACACCATTGCCTCGCCAGCCCGTCGGCACACGCAATTCCTCGTCCAGCCCCCGCGCCTCGACGAAAATCTCCCACCGACCATGTTTCAAGCCGTAGGTTTTCACGCCCAGGATGATCGAACGCCCCCATGTCGTCGAGGTATCGACCAGCATGGCAATTCGGAGCAGCTTGGACTCGCGATTGGGTTTCGCGCCATTCGCAGTTCGGCGTTTTGAAGTATCCACTGCGGTCGTGGACCCAACCAGACTCTTGCCTTTGGGATTCTGCCGCGTGCGACGACTTCGGGCGTTTTTCATAAGAAAAAGCTAACGGCTAATCGCCAGCCCTAATGGAGACTTTTTAATGTTTAGCTGAAGGTCGGACCGCGCACAACTGCGTTCCGTATCGGAGCCAGGAACAAAGATGAACCCGAAACGCAACGAGAGAGGACGATCAACCCGGCGTTCCAAAGGCTGAGATTCAGTGCGCATTTGGAGCCGATGCGTTCACATCAGCTGGCAAAAAACACTCTTTGAGCCAGCCAATAACCGCTGATCAAAATGATGAGAACCGACAACGCAGCCACGCCGCGTCGTTCAAACCATGCTTGCTTGCGCAGTGCCAAAAGGATCGGAATCACAACTGCGGCCACCGCAATCTGCCCCGCCTCCACCCCCAGGTTGAACGAGAAGAGCGGCATCACGATGTCCGCGCCCGCGCGGCCAAGCCCCGTCTCGCGCAATGCACTGGCGAAACCGAAACCGTGGATCAACCCAAAACCGCCCGCCAGCCAATAGCGATCCGGCTGTGCCTCGCGAACCAGATTTTCCACGCCCACCACCATGATCGAGGCGGCAATCATCGGCTCAATTAGACGCGGCGATACCACCACCAGGTTGAAGGCGGAGAGTCCGAGCGTGATCGAGTGTGCCACCGTGAAGCAGGTAATGATTGCCAGCATGGGCCGGATGCGCCGCACGCACAGCAGCAAGGCGCCAAGGAACAGCAGATGATCGATCCCGGTCAAGATGTGCTCAACCCCGAGCTTGAAAAACTCGCCAAAGGTCGGGTGCGGCGGCGGGACCGGTTTCGTGGATGCGAACACCGGTTCTTGGATTGGCGGCGCGACGTCCGCGACGCTGTTGGTCACGGGCTCGCTCGCAACTGCAGCGGGCGTCGCCGGTCCGGGCACGGAAACTTTGAGCGTCGCCTTTGTACCGGAAAGCAGTGCCGCCCCGATTTCACCGCCCTGCTCATCGATGGCCACCATGAGCGATCGATCGAAATTGGGAAGGTCGTTCAGGAACTTCGCCGTAAATTCCAGGTCGCCGGACGGAGCATTCGGAAATTCGATTCGATACAGCACCTCTTTTGCGTCCGAGGCAATCTGCAGCGAAGTGCCGCGGAGCGGCTGCCCCGCTTGGCGCACTTCAAACAGCAGGGGAATCAAGTCGGGAGACAGCACAAGAAAGCCGCCAGCCGACGTGCGGGGCTGATGGGCTTCTTCGATGGCTTCGGCAGACAGGCCCGCGATCCGGAGAAACGCGGTGGAAGCGGCCATCCCCATTTTTATATCCACCTGAATTGTCGTTCCGGCGACGACCTGAACAGAACTGCCAAAAGGCGTGTGCGCCCAAGCAGAAACGGTCAAAACCCAAATCAGAAGAATCGCCAGCCAGGTCGCGTTGTTTCGATCCGATCGCATAAGAATGAAATTGCCGGCGACCAGCTTCAGATAAAAACGCGCGCCAGTCACTCTTCAATCGCCGGGCAAGAGTGCCGAACGTGATCGCCATTTGGGACCAGCCTGATTCCTTCATTCAGGGAAGCATTCGCGTGCGCCAGAAGTTGTTGGTGTTAGGCACCGGCGCATTCGTGAAGTTCAAGGATCCATCTTCGGCGGCGGTGTTGGTCCACTGCGGAATCCAGTCCACCGGCGGCGTAAGATTGAACGCGCGTTCAAGTGCGTAACTTGCGCCCGGAACGCCTTGCGAGGCGAAAACCATCTCCGTGCCGCTCCAACCGGCGGACAGGCTGTTGGACACAGTGGTCGCTGAAGTCAGAGTGATGTTGATTGTAGCGGTCGCACTTCCACCGGCTCCGTCATTGACGGTGTAAGTGAAATTGTCGCTGCTGGCACTGCTGGTGGATGTGTAGGTGACGTTCGTCGCGCTGAAAGCAACCGTTCCCGCTGCACCCTGAGTAACCCCGGAGATCGCAAGCGAGTCGCCATCGGCATCGGTTGGACCCTCCGGGGCGCCAACGATGGGCACGGTAATGGAACCACCTTGAGGAAGTGACACGGCGAGATTGCTGGCGGAGGGAGCCCGGTTGACGCGCAAGGTTCCGTCCACGGCCAGGTTCCCCGTAAACCAGTTCAATCCTG
The DNA here is from genome assembly GCA_051960355.1 of Verrucomicrobiota bacterium. Taxonomy (GTDB): domain Bacteria; phylum Verrucomicrobiota; class Verrucomicrobiia; order Limisphaerales; family DASXHY01; genus DASXHY01. The sequence continues at coordinate 9,255 of JBQCEJ010000365.1, forward strand.
CGCTCAAGCCAGGGAGCGTCATACTCGAAAAGGCGCTGTTTGCGTCGAACCCGTCGGCCGCGTCGAACAGGTCAAAGACTTCACCGCCCGTCAGCGCCAGGCTGCCAGCCACTTGACTCACGATCAGTGCGCCACCGAAGGTAAGTGTGCCGGAAGTAACGTTCAGTGAATCCGCGCTGAGCACCGGACCAGTCGCCTTGTTGATCTCCATTTGCAACGTACCCGCCAGAACCGGCGCATTGCTCAACGTCAATCGACCGATGGACATACCCGGAGCAAGGGTCCCGTTCACAAACATCGCGCCATTGACCGCTCCGTTGCCTCGGAGAGTTTGAACTGCCCCGAGTGTGAAGCCGCCCGAGACGGCCGCAACGTTCAAGACCGCGCCTGAACTCACGTTGATGTTCGAGGTATTCGCAATGGAACCGGCGGCCCCGAGCGCGAG